>JAGHSG010000172.1 GCA_018066005.1 Bacteroidales bacterium
CCTACTTTTTGTGGGGAGATAGCCGTTGTCAAAGTGTCCCATAGGAACAAGTCCCCGTTCATAGTATGTACACTGAAATCTAAATTATACCATTTCTCATTCTTGGTATCTTGTGAAATGACACGCACCTTGATGGGGCGAATACTTAAATCTAAGGTGTCATATCCTGTTAATGGAATAGCTATTGAATCCCCAAAATAGAACACAACGGCAGCAGGGGGGGCATAATAGGATATGGCAGGAACGATTTTGTTGATTGGTGTGCCGGATGCTACCGAGTCGTTTTTGCGCATACGGATAATTCCGGTATCGTTCAGTTCTTCCACGATAAATCTAGCGGCAGCCAAGCCGGGGAAACTGTCATTGGGAGTAAAAGCAAACGAAGTGATTCGTGCTATATTGGAAAGGGATGTTCCGGATTCCTGTTGTTGACATCCAACCAAGGCAACAAGGATAGTTGCGCCAAGGAATATTTTCAAAAAATGCTTCATATCTTGAAAAAATATAATTTTATGTTCTTTATTTGTTTTTATATGTTTTTTTTGTACCTTTGCAGTCAAATTTTAAAAATCAGCAATTATGCAGTTTCTTTTTATGAGCCAACTCCACGATTTGTATATCCAGTTGCCTTGGGTAGCTGCTCATCGTGGAAAGCAGGCAAGACGTGCTATTGACGAGCAGAAGCGTCGTATTTATCCGAAGGAAAAGATCGAAGCGGAATCTGCTCTGGTTTGTGAACGTTTGGAGAAGTCCGTTCATTTTCAGCAAGCCAAGGTCATTATGGCATATTTCCCGGTACACAACGAAGTCGATATACTCCCGCTGATTCGTAAATATAAGAATGAAAAGACGTTCCTTTTTCCTGCCTTAACACACGGCTCCCATAAAATGAAAGCGCGTGTTTTTCATCCTCATACCCCGTTCCAAAAGAACCGTTTCGGTATTCCGGAACCTGATACCGAAGAATACACAGGGACTATTGATATGATTCTTGTTCCCGGTATCAGTTTTGATAAGAAACGCTGGCGTATTGGTCGCGGTGGGGCGTATTATGATCGGTTCCTGAAGAAGTACAGACGTTCTTTTAAGGTAGGTATTTGCTACGATTTCCAACTGCATGAAGATGTTCCCCACTGGATTAAGGATGTTCGTATGGACCGTGTAGTAACACCCACCATCATCATTCGTTGATACTCATTCAGTCCATTTGATACTTAATTCGCTATCCAGATTCTGTTGGATGCGACGGTCCGTTTCGGGGGTTAGTTTCTCTTCTCCGTTTCTATAATAATAGATCACTCCGTAATTTTGGCATTTACGCATCCGAGAATACGGCAACTCGTTTTTATAATATCCTTCAATCTGATTCCATAAGTCCAAGATGAGCGCATCTGCTTTCTCACGCATCGGTGCCAAGTTCTCAGCCACGCGCGTGTTGCTCTGCTGATGGATTTGCTGATTGAATTGGTTTTCCTTAAAAATATCAAAGTGTACTTTCACCTTGGTAATCGTCGGATTGCAAATGGGGAATCCTCCCATGGCGGTACGTTTTTCTTCACCGTCAATGATATTCTGACCCCATACCAATAAGTCTTCTTCACTGCTCAAATCTGGGAGAATATTTGTCTCCGGATCCAATTTATACAACTCTTTTTGGCTACGTTTTATCTCACCGCGAATAACGGCCAAATTGAGCACTTGAATGAAATGGGAGATGTACATTCGTGCGTTTTGAACGACATGGCGGTACTGCTTGTTGGCATTAACGCGTATGGTGAAGTTCTCATGGTATTGGCGCATGATGTTTTCAAACTGCATGAGAAAACCTTGAACTTCCGATAGCGTACGATAATTGATAACCTGCTCGGTAAAGTCGGCTTCACTGGCACGTTGAACGGCCGTTTGAAGGGCTGTCAGGCGTGCTTGGTCTGTGTTGGGTAATCTTCTGTAAGGCATATATAAATTGATGGATTGATGAATTTATGATTTACGGGTGACTAATTTTTCAGCCAGTTGGCGCAATTGGTCGGTAGCCTCGTTTTGTGGCACTTGCTCCAAATAGGTCAGTGCTTGGCGGGTAAGACGTTCTATTTCTTGCAGGGCTTTTTGCGGAACGCCCAATCGGTTGTACTCGGCAATGATAGTGGTGTAGTCTTTACTCATCAAGGGTGACATATCGGTCGTTGATTGCATGGCTGTTAACCATAACCAGGTCTTCTTCCCTTCACGTATATCGCCTCCGATGGCTTTGCCAAAGGTCTTTTCATCCCCGTAACAATCCAGATAATCATCTTGTATTTGGAATGCCAATCCGATATGGATGCCGTATTCGTACAGGGCTTGCTGCTCCTGCTCCGTTGCTCCTGCCATATAGGCTCCAATCTGTAACGCTGTCGCCAATAGCACGCTCGTCTTCAACCGAATCATCATCATATACTCGTGCAATGATATTCCGGTGTATTCGGAAATACCAAAGTCCACATCGTATTGCTGCCCTTCGCATATCTCGGTCGCCATCTTGTTGAATAGGCGCAAGACGGTCGGTAATTGGTTTTCCGCTACTTGACTTAACAATTTGTAAGCCTCAATCATCATCTGGTCACCACTGAGAATAGCCGTGTTCTCATCCCATTTCTTATGTACGCACGGACGCCCGCGACGAACTTCGGCTTTGTCCATTACATCATCGTGCAGTAACGTGAAATTATGGAACACTTCCAGAGCCAAAGCCGCAGGAAGTACATCTTTTTCCGCTCCGCCGAATATCCGGGCACCGATTAGACAGAGTGTGGGACGGATGCGTTTTCCTCCCGCCTCCAAGGTGTACCCGATAGGTTCGTATAATCCTTTGGGCTCCTTACTCCAATCTAACTTTTTTATTTCGTCTTCAATATTCATGTCAACTGCTTAAAACTTATTCTCGATAATATCGGTCAGCACATCTTTTATATCCAATCCTGCTGCACGTACTTGCTGCGGAATGAAACTGGTGGCGGTCATGCCGGGGGTGGTGTTCACTTCCAACAGGTTGATGGTCCAACCGTCGGTCAGGATGTAGTCAACACGAATAATGCCCTGACAACCGATGATATCGTAGATGCGTTTGGTCGTTTCTTGTACTTTGTCCCGTACGTCATCCGGGATGCGGGCAGGGGTGATTTCCTGTACTTCCCCGTTGTATTTGGCGTTGTAGTCAAAGAACTCATTGCCGGTAACAACCTCGGTGATGGGGAATGCCACTTCTTTGTTTTGTGTCTTATAGACGCCACAGGTTATTTCGGTACCTTTCATGAACTGCTCGCAGATGACTTCGTCACCTTCTTCAAAAGCCCGTTCTATGGCAGGAACGGCTTGCTCCTTTGTTTTAACTTTGGTGCAACCGAAACTGCTGCCGCCTACATTGCTCTTGATAAAGCAAGGAAGACCTATCTCGTCAATAATTTCTGTCGCTTTGGCTTCCGGATTCTGAATGCGCTGCCAATCTTGCTTGCGCAGCAGAATGGATTTGCTGATGCGGATACCAAAGTCTTGCAGATAGTGGTTGCAGGCGAACTTGTTGAAAGTCAAAGCGGCTGCCAATACATTACAGCAAGAGTAGGGAATGTGCATCATCTCCAAATAACCCTGCAATAATCCATTCTCACCGGGGGTGCCGTGGATAGTTATATAAGCAAAATCAAATTCGGTAATTTTGTTCAATGCTTGTTTGTCAGCGCCCTTCAATTCGATAATCTCCGCTTCATAACGGTCTTTATCCAAAAAGGACATGATGCCGGCTGCGCTTCTAAGCGATACATCATGTTCCGAGCTGTCTCCGCCGGCTACGATGGCGATTCTGCGTTTAGTCATTTGTGTAAAAATCTTTGCAGTTGCAAAGATACAAAAAAAAAAGCATATCTGCAAATAAGATTTGCTTTTTTCACGCGAAAGACCTGTTTTTATTCGTAGCACCCCTGTAGCGGTCGGAGGATGTCCTTCCTGTCAATAGCATAAATAGGGGGCTATTTTATCCAAAACATCGTCGGTCATACCCTCTATATCCCGAAGGTCTTCGATACCTTTAATGTGTTGATTTCTATGTAGTTCGTAGAGTTTTTGAGCTAACGGGTAGTGCAGATACGGGTGGTTCAGGAGTTGTTTTTTGGTTGCGTGGTTGATGTTGATCTTTCGGATTTCTTCTGTTCCGATAACAAAATGGTTGAGAACGGAATCAGGTACCCGATAACTGTCTTTGATAGCGTGCCCGTAAGCGTCTTTGTACATCTCATCGTCTTGCAGTTGGTGTACGGACACAAAACCGCCCAGTTGTTCCCGATAGTGTACAATCCTTCGTGCCGTGGAACTGCCGATACCGACAATCCATTTTAGTTCGGTTGTGTCTGCCGTGTTGAGATTGAGAACGGTGTCTTTTTTTATGGGACGCAAACTTTTCCGCTCTTGCCGAATGCTGTCCCACCATAGGCTGTCTGCCTGATGAATACTATCCCAAAACTGTTCATATACCTGATGTAAACTATCTCTTCTCACGATATGCAGGCTGTCATAATAATGTTTTTTTGCCTTGCCGATGCTGTCAAAGTGTTGTTTTTTGCTTACTTGGGCCTGCTGATGAAGGGTGGTGTCGGCTATCGGTTTGTCGTCTGCGTCCGTGGGGTGTGGCAGAAAATGCAGACCGACAAAAAAGCCGATAATGACTCCTATCAGCACCAAAGCACCGATTATCTGATGACGGGTAAGAATGGAGAAGGAACTGCTCATTGGGCAATAGAAGTGACAGAGCCGTCTTGAAGATGAGTAACTAATTCTTGTCCGCGTTGCACATCTTGGGTACTGCGAATAATCTTTCCGTTCGCGGTCAGCAGACTGTATCCTTTTTGGTAAATACGTTCCGGAGATTGCATAGCAAGGGCTTGGCGTATCAATTCAATCTTGTGCCGGCGAAGCATAATTTGGCGGTCTGCCGTCTGTTTTAAACGCATTCGCAGTTGCTCCAATCGCTCTTTTTGAAACGTAAACCGTTCAATCAGGAATGCTGCTACGGCAGTAGGTGTTTTGAGTGCAGTATGCACCACCATGTCTAAGATGCTGATGTCCCGTGTGTGACCTATACCTGTCAGGATGGGTAAGGGGAACTGCGCACAGTGGCAACATAGGTTGTAACTGTCAAAGCAACTCAAATCTACGGATGCCCCACCGCCACGGATGATGACGACAGCATCAAACTGCTCCTGTTGCCGGTAGATGGTTTGTAATGCTTCTACAAGTGAACTCTCGGCATTATCGCCCTGCATAGTGGCGGCAAAGAGCGTTGTTTGAAAGGCAAAACCGGATTCCTTCAACTGGTGAATAAAATCTTCATATCCCGCTGCCTGCTCGGATGAGATGATGGCTAATCGGCGAACTAAAATAGGTAAGATGAGTCCTTTCTGTAGGTCAAAAATGCCTTCCTGCTGCAATTTTAAGATGGTTTGTTGCCGTTGTTTGGCAAGGTCTCCTATGGTGTAAGACGGGTCGATATTGACGATATTGACGCTCAGCCCATATACATTGTGATAATTGACTTCTACTTCCACCAGCACTTGCATACCGACCTGTAAGGCACTTCCGGTCTCTTCCTGAAAATAGGCGTTCAGCATAGGGTACAAGTTACTCCAGCAGGTAGCTCTAACCTTGGCGTCTATCAGTCCTGTATCGCCTTTTTCAATCAAGTCAATATACCCGTGTCCTCCGCGTGTTGAGAGTGAAGCAATCTCAGCACGCACCCAATAGGTGTTGTCCAATTCGCTGCGTAGGACGTCCCCAATCAGGTCATTTAGTTCGCTTAAACTTAGGGAGTTCATGCTTTCATTTGTTGAATGGCGCGTAAGGGGTCTTTGGTACGGAAAACAGCGTGACCGGCGACCAAGACATCGGCTCCGGCTGCAAAAACATCTTTTGCATTATTGACGTTGATACCCCCATCTACTTCTATTAAGGTGTTCAGTCCCTGTCGGTCTATTTCTTCACGCACAAAGCGAATCTTATCCAGCGTCTCGGGTATGAATGCCTGTCCGCCGAAGCCGGCAAAAACCGACATAAGCAGCACCATATCGACCTTGTCTAAATAAGGCAACAGACGTTTGACATCTATATCCGGATTGATGGTCAGACATGTGCGAACACCTTTGTTGCGTATGAGTTGCAAGGCGGGCTCCGGGTCATCTACGGCTTCCAGATGGAAACCGACACTCCACGCCCCGGCATCGCAGAAACGTTCTACATATTTCTCCGGATGCACAATCATCAAATGCACGTCTAACGGCTTTTGGCTGCACCTTTTCAGGGCTTCCATAACGGGGAAGCCGAAGGATATGTTGGGCACAAAAACGCCATCCATAACATCTACATGCAACCAGTCTGCCTCGGAGCGGTTAATCATTTCTACTTGCTCTCCCAATCGGGCAAAATCTGCCGACAATACCGAAGGTGCTATCATTCTATTCATAGGGATATGATTTAATTGTGTGCAAAGGTACAACTTTTTTTTGATATATGCAAATAAAAAAAATCAGGAGTGCGTTTCGCAACGAACTCCTGAACATGAAAAACACTATTTATTAATAACACAATTGAAAAAAACGATGATTACTCATCTATGACTATTTTATATCCTTTGCCATGTACCACGATGATGCGGATGTGCTTGTCGGCACTGAGATAATGACGTAAGTGGTTGATGTACACGGATAAGGAACGCGATGTGAAGTAATTGTCAGTCCCCCACAATGTTTTGAGAATATGGCTTCTCTCTACCATTTGTCCCTGTTTCCGGCATAGCATCAGCAATAAATCACATTCTCTACTGCTCATACTTATGCCGTTCAGGGTTTGACGCTCGGCATCAAACGTCAGGGTACCTAATTGGAAAAGTGTCTCCGTGTTATTGGTGTTCTGACGCATGTGGCGCAGCCAAGCTTGTATTTTATATGCCAAGATATCCATGGAAAAAGGTTTCGTCACGTACTCGTTGCAACCTGCCTGGTATCCGGCTTTGATAGACTCTTTATCGGTTTGTTCGGAAACGAGAATAACCGGAATCTCTTTGCCGCTCTCTCGTAACTCTTTTACCATTTCCACGCCTGTCATTTCGGGCATTGATACATCCGATATGCACAGGTCGTATGATCCTTGTAATAAGGCTTCTAAACCGGTCTTCCCGTCCGAAGCTTTATCTACTGTATATCCCAATTCGCGTAAGTATTCAACGATAATGGTACTTAGGTTAGGGTCATCTTCGCACAATAATATGGATGTAGATATTTGAATCATAGTTTTTTGTTTTTAGGTATGGTACAAATCTCGTGCCAAATGCCCAAATGGAATGATTAAAAAAGTAAAAAGTAAAAATATTTGTGTATTTCATATTTTTTTTGTACCTTTGCACCTTGAACAATACCACACTGATATTATGCGTGTATTATTGATTTTTACAGGGGGAACCATTTCTATGGTTCGCAATCCGAAAACGGGTTCCCTTCACCCTGCCTCTATGGAGGCATTCAAGGCGTATGTCCCGGAGTTGTTCCATTCGGATGTGCAGGTGGATCTGTTGCCGTTTAACCCACTGATTGACTCTTCGGACGTCAATCCCACTCATTGGGTACAGATGGCTAAAACGGTGGCTGATAACTATGCCGATTATGATGGTTTTGTTATTCTTCATGGCACGGATACGATGTCTTATTCGGCATCGGCATTGAGTTTTATGTTGGAGAATTTGCATAAACCGGTGGTGTTTACAGGCAGTCAGTTGCCTATTGGCGTGCTGCGGTCGGATGCCCGGGAAAACTTGCTGACGGCTATTGAAATAGCGGCAGCCACGCAGGCGGACGGAAGTGCCATGGTACCGGAAGTGACCATCTTCTTCGAAGGTAAACTGTTCCGCGCCAATCGTACAACGAAGAAGAATGCCGAGCAATTTGAAGCGTTTGATTCGTATAATTACCCCGCTTTGGCAAAAGCCGGCGTACATATCACCTACCGGGAACACCTCATCCATTATGACAAGTCGGACAGTCCGCTGCTCGCTCATTTGGATACGGACCGCCATGTGGCTATCTTGAAACTGTTCCCCGGCATAACTGCCCCTGTGGTGGAAGCCATCTTGCATACTCCCGGCTTACGGGGAGTTGTTCTTGAAACCTTCGGCTCGGGCAACGCACCTTCCTATGGTTGGTTGTATCAGCAGTTGCGTGATGCCGTTAACCGCGGTGTTATTATCGTCAATAAAACGCAATGCAATACGGGCACCGTGGAGATGGGACGGTATGAAGTCAGTTTGAACCTGATGAAAGCCGGCGTGTTGAGCGGTTATGATATTACGACGGAAGCACTCTTGACAAAGATGATGCACCTGTTGGGCACGTATAAAGATGCCGACATAGTTCGCCAAAAACTGCAAGAACCCATTTGTGGAGAAATGACTATTTAGCAATAATTAAAAATAAAATATATTGTTATGAGAGATTTAGAACCAAAAGCACTGTGGGAGAATTTCTACAGTCTGACGCAAATCCCGCGTCCTTCGGGAAAACGTAAGGAAATAAGTGATTTCCTGTATAACTATGGTTTACAATTAGGTCTGGAGACGGTACGTGATGAGATAGGTAACGTCATCATCCGCAAACCTGCCAGCGCGGGTTATGAAAACCACCCGGGCGTTATTCTCCAGGGACACATGGATATGGTGCCTCAGAAGAACAACGACGTGCAACACGATTTTGAAAAAGACCCCATACGCGCGTACGTGGAAGATAATAAGGAGTGGGTGACGGCAGACGGTACGACTCTGGGAGCGGATAATGGTATCGGTGTAGCCGTTGCTATGACTATTTTGGCGGACAAGAACGTTGTACATCCTCCTTTGGAGGCTTTCTTCTCTATTGACGAAGAGACGGGTATGTACGGCGCCAATGCTCTTGCACCTCAAGTATTGCAAGGTAAATACCTGCTGAACTTGGATAGTGAAGTAGAAGGCGAACTATGTATCGGTTGTGCCGGCGGTATAGACGCTACGGCGCGTTTCGCTTTCCAACCCGTAGATGTCGAAGATGGTGATATAGCCATGAAAGTCGTTTTGACAGGACTGAAAGGCGGTCACTCGGGATGCGATATCCAACTGCAACGTGCCAATGCCAATAAACTTATGTTCCGTTTCTTGAAACAAGCCGTTTCAGAATATGAGGCTCGTTTGGTGTCTGTCTGCGGCGGTAATATGCGTAATGCCATTCCTCGTGACGCCGAAGCAGTCGTTACTATTCCTGCCGAAGGTAAAGAAGAGTTTATTGAGTTGGTTGATGAGTGGGAGGACCTCTTTATCAAGCAATATGACGGTGTGGAAGACGGTATCCGTTTCACGACGGAAGAAGTGGAATGCCCCAAACAGGAGATGCCGGAAGATGTGCAAGACTTCCTTATTCATGCCGTTACTATCTGCCCAAGCGGTGTATATCGTGTACAACCCGAACTGCCTGAGTTGGTAGAAACATCCAATAATTTGTCTATCATTACCACCGAGAATAATCAGGTTAGTGTTCTTTGTCTGGCTCGTTCCAATGACGAAACACGCAAACAGGAGTTGGTCGATGTATTGAGTTCGGTCTTCTCGCTGGCTGGTGCAGATGTCGAATTTACGGGAGATTATCCGGGCTGGATGCCTAATGTCAAGAGTTCGTTGTTGCAACTGATGAAGCAGGTATATAATGAAGAGTTTGGTATCACGCCTCGTTCAATAGCTATGCACGCCGGTTTGGAGTGCGGTATTATCGGCGGTAAGCATCCGGGTATGGAAATGGTTTCCTTCGGTCCCACGATTGAGCATCCCCACAGCCCCGATGAGCGCGTCAATATCGCCACCGTGCAGAAATTCTACAAATACGTGCTTGCTATTTTGAAGAAGGTATAAAACAGAACTGGGATATACAAAAAAGAGCCACATCTTATGGATGCGGCTCTTTTTTGTGGTCCCTCAAGGGCTTGAACCTTGGACCCCCTGATTATGAGTCAGGTGCTACTAACCAACTGAGCTAAGAGACCCCGACGCGTACGTGCGTCACCCGTGTGCGTGTACCTTATTATATATAAGGCGTCGTTATTCTTTAGGAATGATAAGTTTCATACCTTCCTTAATCTGATCAGGCGAAGTCAGCAAGTCGCGGTTGGCTTCGTAGATTTTGGTCCACAAAGCGGCATTGCCGTAATACTGCTTTGCCAAATGCCCCAGCGTCATGTTAGCCCCTACCACGATGGTATCGGCTTCCATGGTAGCAGGAGTTTTCTCCTCTACCGCTTCTCGGGGTTGTATGGTCTGCTTCATCAGTTCAACGAAACCTTTGGTAGCGTCTTGTTTGTCTTCGGCTACCTTTTTCTCGGCTTTGTTATCATCAGCCTTATCGTTCATAAGGGCTTTGAAAGCATCGGCGATTTGTTGAATCTTACCGGTTTCTTTCAAGGTCTTCTTGGCTTCTTCCAATGCCTCGGAGGAAGATACGTGCTTGCCTTCACCGGCTTGACGTACGGCAGAACCTTTCTTGACGTCTTTATATTGCTCGAAGTAAGCAAAGTCTTCTTTAGACTGCTCCATCTCGGCATCAGTCACGATGCGAATCTCTACACGACGGTTGACGCTGAAGGATCCTTCCGCACGGTCATCTTGCATAATACCACGACCTACCAGGTAAACGCGAGAGGAATCAACACCCATATCCAACAGGGTTTGTGTTACGTTCTTTGCACGCTGAACAGCCAACCACTTGTTGTACTCAACGGCACCGGTGTTATCGCAAGAACCAACAACGAATGCTTTGTAGTTAGGCTCAGATTGCAGCAACATAGCGGCATCACCCGTGATAGAGAGTGCTATCTGATCCAGTTCGGGATCATCGTTAGCAAAGAATACCACATAGTCGCGGATATGACGCGGAGCAGCAGGTGCAACAGCGGCAGGCGCTACGACAGGAACAGGGGCTTCGGATTGGATGAGAAGCGTATCGCGGCGGATATCCCAAATGGTATCTTTCTGAGGAACGACTTTATATTTGTCGCGTTTTGCCTTACCCATAGCCGGATCATCATAGTACGTACCATCATTCCAGTTGTCAATTTGACGATCAACCATGAAGTTACGAACGTTGGATTTTTCACGCGGCTCAAACTTATAACGAAGTATGAGTTCGCAATCAAAGAAACCGTCGTTATTTTCCGGACGAACACGTGCGTCAATTTGGTCGGTCGTGGTGTAGTTATAGATAGCGCGCAGACCTAATTGGAAACTACGGTTCAAATTAAATTCAGCACTTACACCGCCGAAGAACACACCGGTGGCTCTATATTTATTCATCTTCTCTGATTCTTGTCTTGTCCCGGTTTCGTATTTCCAAGGTGTATCAGAAAGAATCTTGTCCATGCTACGTTCATTAGGATATTGAATGCTGTTCTTCCACCACAAAGCACCACCACCCAAGATAAGGTCCAATGCAAAGAGTTTAGCCTTGTTTTGGGGACGGAACATGTTGAAAACATCCATAGCGATGTAGAGATTAGCCTGATGAGACATACCTTCCAACATGATTTTGGCAGCATGATCATCATTGGTACCGGTTACGCGGTAATTACGGAATTTGTATTCCAAACCGAGAGACCACGTATTATTCCAGTGATAAGCAGCACCTAAACCAACGTTTGGTACCCAAACACCATGCTTCTTCTCACTTGTAAAGTCTGCATCTGTGACGTTAAAACCAGCAGTCAAATACATAGACCAATGGGACTGGTCGGCAATAACAATGTGGTTGTCGTTTTCCTTACCATCCCAGGGGTGAACACCCAAAGAATCAGTAGGAAGCTCCACTTGTTTCGCATCTACTGTTTGCTCAGCGTCCTGAGCAAAAGCAAATGACATAGTCATCAGCGCAATTAAGGTTAAAAAACATTTTCTCATAACTATTCTATAGAATTTATTGATTTACAATTAATTAGGTGTGATATATGCGCGCATAATCACTCATTCAGCGTGCAAAGATACAACTTTTTTTCGAGATACACAAATTTTTTGGCAAAAAAAATACTTTTTCTCGTGCGCGCTTGCATATACGTACCTTTTTAAGTAACTTTGCACGAAGATTAATATACTGAATATGTCTATTTTAGAGCAAATGACAGAGCGGGCTAAGAAGAACCCGCAACGCATCGTCCTTCCGGAGGGAGACGAACCGCGGACATTGGAGGCCGCTAATATCTTGTTGCAAAACAAAATTGCCCAACTGATTTTGATCGGTAAGAAAGATGTTATCGAGAAGATGGCTGCAGAAAAGGGGTACAACTACATCCAATATGCTACAATTTTCGACCCTGCTTCCGAGCCTAAAATGAAAGATTATGCCAACCTGCTTTATGAACTGCGTAAGGCCAAAGGTATGACGGAAGAAGAGGCTGCCAAAAAAGCACAAGATGTATTTGGGCTGTTTGATGATTAAGGCCGGCGATGCTGACGGCGAATTGGCAGGAGCCAGGGGAACAACGGCGGATACCATTCGTCCCGCTTTCCAAATATTGAAAACAAAGCCCGGCTGCAAGATTGTAAGTGGTGCATTCCTGATGTTCACGCCGGCTAAACAGTTGGGTGAAGATGGTTTCCTCGTCTTTGCCGATTGTGCCGTTAATCCGTGTCCCAATGCCGAAGAATTGGCACAGATAGCTATCTCAACGGCAGAAACGGCGCGTGGCTTGGCGCAAATAGAACCCAGAGTGGCTATGTTGAGTTTCTCGACCAAAGGAAGTGCCAAACATGAATTGGTGGATAAGGTTACCGAAGCTACGCGTCTTGCTAAAGAGTTGGCACCTGAATTGAATATAGATGGCGAGTTGCAAGCCGATGCCGCCCTCGTGGAGAGTGTAGGGGCTAAAAAAGCTCCGGACAGTCCTGTGGCAGGCAAGGCTAACGTATTGGTATTCCCCGACTTGCAGGCAGGCAATATAGGATATAAATTGGTAGAACGCTTCTCCGGTGCCGATGCGGTAGGTCCTATTTTGCAGGGCATAGCAGCCCCCGTGAATGATTTGAGTCGCGGTTGCAAAGTGCAGGATATCGTGCAAATGGTAATCATAACGGCCAATCAAGCTATAAGCAGATAACAGACAACAGAAATAAATATGAAAATACTAGTACTCAATTGTGGCAGTTCGTCTATTAAGTACGCACTGTATGACATGGATAAACAGGAAGTGATGACTTCCGGTGGCGCTGAACGTGTCGGTTTGGACGGAGCTTTTGTCAAAGTCAAGATGCCTAATGGCGAGAAGAAACAGATTATGCACAACATCCCCGAGCATACGGAAGGTGTCAAATTCATATTCTCGTTACTGACCGACCCGGAGACAGGTGTTATTAAATCTCTTAAAGAAATTGATGCCGTAGGTCATCGTATGGTACACGGTGGGGAGAAATTCTCCAAATCGGTACTGATTACGGATGAAGTGATTGAGCAGTTTAATGCCGTGAGCGATTTGGCTCCGCTGCATAATCCCGCTAACCTAAAAGGTATTCGTGCTGTAAGTGAATTGATGCCGGGACTGCCGCAGGTGGGTGTCTTTGACACGGCTTTCCATCAGACAATGCCGCAATATGCGTATATGTACGGTCTGCCGTACGAGATATACGAGAAATACGGTGTACGCCGTTACGGCTTCCACGGGACATCGCATCGCTATGTTTCCCAGCGTGTGTGCGAGTTCTTAGGAGTAGATATGACCAAACAGAAAATCATCACTTGTCATATCGGTAATGGCGCCTCTTTGGCAGCCGTTCAATATGGTAAATGCGTGGATACAACCATGGGATTGACCCCGTTGGAGGGTGTTATGATGGGTACGCGTTGTGGCGATTTGGATGGTGGAGCCGTTACGTATTTGGAGAAAAAACTGAATCTGACACCGGATGAGATGTCTAATTACATGAATAAACAATGTGGTATGGCATCATTAAGTACGGTAGGTTCGGATATGCGTGACGTGGAAGCTGCTTATTTGGCAGGTAACGAGCGTGCCACATTGGCGCTGAATATGTATAATTACAAAATCAAGAAATACATAGGTGCTTTTGCTGCTGCTATGGGTGGTGTGGATATTATTGTCTTTACGGCCGGAGTCGGTGAGAATCAACCTTCTGTACGACAAGGTGTGTGTGACGGATTGGAGTTCCTGGGCGTAAAAATTAACAAGGAATTAGACCAGACATTGCGTGGCAAAGAGGCAGTTATTTCTACACCTGATTCCAAGGTTAAAGTGGTAATTATACCTACAGATGAGGAGTTAATGATAGCACGTGATACATTAGCAATAATTCAATAATATTGAAAAATGAGTGATTTGAAACCGATTATTTATCAATTATTTCCGCGTACTTTTACCAATTATAATCCTACTCGCAAGAAGGATGGTAGTCGCGAAGAGAATGGATGCGGAACATTTAATGGAATAACTCTTAAAGCGCTAAAAGCAATTCGGGACTTAGGGGCAACACATGTTTGGTTCACGGGTGTGATTAGACATGCTACCGCTGCCTATAATAATCCTTCCATTACCAAGGGTAAGGCCGGTTCGCCATACGCTATTACGGATTATTACGATGTGGACCCTGATTTGGCGGAGAACGTTGAGAAACGAATGGCTGAATTTGAGGGATTGGTAGAACGTACGCATAAACAGGGCTTGAAAGTGATTATAGACTTTGTCCCTAATCATGTCAGTCGTGAATATAAATCTGTATGTAAACCCAAAGGCGTCAAGGATTTGGGACAGACAGACCATCCCGAATGGGCTTTCTCCCCGCTGAATAACTTCTACTATTTGCCCGGTGAGAAATTTGAACCGCAGTTCGCTATAGCGGATTATGAGGAGTTTCCCGCCAAGGTGACGGGTAACGACTGTTTTACCGCTCATCCCGGTCGAAATGACTGGTATGAGACTGTCAAACTGAATTATGGCGTGCACTATATGGGCGGTTGTGAGAAACAATTTGACCCGATACCGGATACATGGAATAAGATGTTAGGTATCTTACGTTTCTGGGCAGGAAAAGGCGTGGATGCTTTCCGGGTCGATATGGCGGAGATGGTGCCGGTGGAGTTCTGGAAATGGGTCATCGCCAAGATGCACAAGTATTTCCCCCAAGTACAGTTTATTGCTGAATGTTATAACCCCGATTTGTATCGTGCTTATTTGAATGCAGGTTTTGATTATCTGTACGACAAAGTGGGCATGTACGATTACTTGCGCGGTGTGACAAGTAAAAACTGGCCGGTAGAAGGAATTACCATGCAATGGCAACGGGTGGAAGATATTCGCGATAAGATGCTCTATTTCTTGGAGAATCACGATGAGCAACGTCTGGCATCCGGCTTCTTCTGCGGACGCGGAATATGTGCCGAACCTGCCATGATTGTGGCTGCTACTCTAGGAATAAATCCCGTAATGATTTATGCCGGTCAGGAATTGGGTGAGACGGGAATGGATTTGGAAGGCTTCTCCGGTATGGATGGCAGAAGCAGCATTTTTGATTATTGGGGACTGAAATCGTTACAAGCATGGACCAATAACGGTAAGTTTGACGGTAAAATGCTGAATGAGGAGCAGAAAGACCTCCGCAGATTCTATCAAAAACTGCTGACTGTTGCTCGAGATAAGAAAGCCATCACATCCGGACTGATGTACGATCTGGAGTACGCACAGGGCGAAGGTTTCAATAAACATGAGCAATACGCTTTCCTGCGTAAGTATGAAGACCAGGTCTTGCTGATGATTATGAACTTTGATGACCGTCAGGTAGATGTAGATGTGCGTATCCCGAAAGAGGCTTTTGACTATCTCAAACAGGCAGAATGGGAGAGCGCTTCGGCGGTGGATTTGCTTACCGATACTGCCTATAAATCCATGCCGTTGACGTCGCAACAACCTGTTCATCTGACTTTACCCGCTTGGAAAGGCGTTATATTGGAGTTCAAAAAGACTACCCCAAAGAAAGGTAAATAATGCTTGAAAAAATCAAAGCATACGGTAATTTGGTTCGGTGGATGAACCTGATTATGCTCCTTATCCTGATGGGAGTGATGGAGCAATGGGTCGCTGTCCCCGTACTGAATAAGTGTCTCTTTGGCACCGTCTTGCCGGTTTGGATGGTTATCCTGCTGATGATAGCGGTGGTACTCATTGCTGCGGGGGGATATGTTATTAATGACTATTTTGATATCAAGATAGACCGCATCAATAAACCCGATAAGTTAATCGTTACCAACCAGATTAGCAAAGAACAAGCCATGCGTTGTCATCAGGTATTGACTATTTTGGGTGCTTCCTGCGGATTGGTGGTAGCTTGGTTCTGCCGTAGTGGGTCATTAGCCCTGACTATTTTGCTCGTTCCGGGCATTTTGTGGTTCTATTCCAGCAGTTATAAACGGCAGTTTATTATCGGAAACGTGATGGTGGCTTTTGTGGCTGCCTTGCCTCCGCTTACTATCGTGATGGCTAATGTGGGGCTATTACGTCATCGTTTTGGAGAGATTATATCGTATTCTCCGGTGGAGCATGATTTGTATATTTGGCTGGGCGGCTTCTCCTTATTTGCTTTCCTTACCACGCTTATGCGTGAGATGATGAAGGATATTCAGGACCAACAGGGCGACCGCGAATTGGAATGCCATACGTTGCCTGTTCGTTGTGGCGATTGGGCTACCAAATGGGTCATAACGGTTATTGGCGCACTCACCATCGCTTTGTTGATATGGTTCGGATTCTTTGCATTACCTTATCCGCATGGTTGGGACACGCTCAGTTCCCGCTTTGTCGTGTTTGGTATATTAACTCCGTTGGTATGTAGTTTGGTCCTCATGTGGGCTGCCAAAATACCTTCGGATTATCGTTCTGCACAAGGTGTGATGAAATTTGTCATGCTGATGGGAATGTTATATAGTTTTGTAATCGTTCGGGCTTTATGAACATTATTTTAGGCAGCCAGTCTCCTCGCCGGCGCGAATTGATGGCGGGGTTGGATGTGCCTTTTACGGCAATCAATATACATGCTGACGAGAGTTACCCGCAAGATTTGCAAGGGGGAGATATACCTATGTATATAGCGCGCGAGAAAGCGCACGCGTACGCGAAACAATTGGGTGAAGGTGATTTGCTGATTACGGCAGATACGATTGTTTGGTTGGACGGACAGGTATTGGGTAAACCCCAAGATGAACAGGAAGCATGTCACATGCTCCGTATGTTGAGTGGTAAGACACATCAGGTATATACAGGTGTGTGTATGATGACGCAAAAAGGTATTGTGGAGAATTTTGTGGATAGGACGGATGTTACCTTTAAGGAGTTGACGGACGATGAGATAACCTCCTATGTACAAAAATATAAACCCCTGGACAAAGCGGGGGCTTATGGTGTGCAGGAATGGATAGGCTATGTAGCCGTCACTCGTTTGCAGGGATCTTATTTTAATGTGATGGGTTTCCCCGTCGATCGCGTGTACGAAGCGCTAAAACGTCTAAAACAAGCTTAATTGATTATCTACCGTTTGACTGTCTTCGGGCATCTCATTCACAATCGTCAAAGGAACATCCACCTCGGGTGTTTCTTCTTTTTTATCCGGCACTTCCGTTACTTCCGGCACTTCCGTTACTTCCGGAGATTCCGATTGCTCCGGACTATCCGGAGTTTCCGGTTCCTCCGGCTCCGGTTCGGGCTCCGGTTGGGGCGTGATGTCTTCAATGGAAGAAATATCTAACGTGGAGATACGTTTGCCCTTGGCTTTGGGCGATTTGGGATCGATGAACTCCGACATAACAAGTGTCATATCCTCTCGGAAATCATCCTTATAATGTACAAGGAACGTGGCATCTTCCAAGTCGGTCAGTATCTCAATGCGGTTTTCGTCGTTCTCGCCTAACATATTTTGCGCTTTGGCTGTTGCATCAAAAACAAAGCGCTTGGCGTAGTAATACCCCAATTCTTCATTCCACAATGCCAATGACCAGGTCTTATTGGGGTTATACTTCTCTATCCGCAACCAGTTGGGCTCAAAATGTGCCGTTTCTTCAAAGGTATTAAGGAAATAATCACCGTTACGCATAATCACCAATACGCGGTCATCTTCGGCAAACGAACCTAAATACATACCATGTCCGTCGTAGTTGATGCGCAGTATGTCGGGGTCAAACCACACTTGTCGTCCGCCTAAGGTGGAATGACCTTTGGACTTCATTACGATGGATTTGACATCGTATTTAGTCAGTACATTGCCTCGGCTGCTGCGGCCTTTGACTGCCAATTCACTCAAATCTTTGCACACTTCCAATTTCTTTAGATGGAGAGCGGGCTTGAGCGTGACCTTAATCACCTCGGCTTCTCCATTCGGATTGGCGGTGAAATAGAGTACTTTGCTACCTGCCTTGCCTTGTGTCAAATCGTACATCTTTTCACGCGTAACTCCGGTAACGAAGAAACGCTTCATAAAATAAACACCGGCTTTACCATCGCGATAGACAACATTGTAAATGGTGCGCATATCGTTTTTGTGGAAGATGTCAATATGGATGATGTTGGTACCTACAAAATGTTTCTCATCCACACGCACGATTTGATATTTACCGTCTTTGTAGAAGATAATAACGTCATCCAAATCGGAGCAGTTGAACAGGAACTCGTCTTTCTTGAGCGAGGTTCCGATGAAACCTTCTTCGCGGTCGATATAGAGTTTCTGATTGGCTTCCACAACGGCTTTGACGTTCACGTTGGCAAAGTTGCGAACTTCCGTCCGGCGGATATATTGTGCGCCGTATTTTTCTTTCAGGTGTTCAAACCATTGAATGGTGTATTCGGTCAGATGGTTAAGGTTCTTGACACACGCTTTAATCTTCTTCTCCAAGTCGCGCATCAGTTCATCGGCTTTCTTGCTATCGAACTTGGTGATACGAATCATACGTATCTCAAACAGTTTCTCAATGTCCTCCTTGGTAACCTCACGAATCAGTTTGTCTTTCCACGGGTCAAGGGCTTTATCTACAAAAGCAATCAGTTTTTCCTTGTCGGGGGCATTCTCGTAACCTTCTTCCTTATAGATACGGTTCTCAATAAATATCTTTTCCAACGACGTGAAGAAATACTGCTCTTCCAATTCGCTCTTCTCTATCTCCAATTCCCATTTGAGCAAATCTTTCGTGTAGTCCGTGGACATACGGAGCAGATTGCTGACAT
>JAGHSG010000059.1 GCA_018066005.1 Bacteroidales bacterium
GTTCCATATTGATTGGCACGAATCGTATCACCCAATATCTGAATGTATTTAACCAATGCATCCACATCCGGTATATGCTCTGTCGGCACTTCTTCTGTTCCATTAAACATACCGGAGCCGCCTCCACATACCAACATATAATTTTGTCCGCCTACCGTGTAAACGGCATTGGTATCTATCGGCATCCATACCCCGTCTTTCTCCACTTCTACCCCACTCACACGGCGCGTAACTCCTATACTATCGCACATACCGTTCTCATCCAGATGTACGGAAGTCGGTATCGTGGCATTTATCGTATAACGCAAACCGCTGGTGTGCAATAGGTCGCCGGACTCTTTCGGCAACGCACGGGCACCTATTTCCAAGGCGTTCACCATCTGTTTACCGGTCAAACGAATCTGATATATGCTATTATTAAACGGAAGAACCTGCATCAAATCGCCGTAAGTCAGTTGACCTGCCGGTAAACTGCCACGTATGCCGCCGGCATTGGAGACACCAATATCCGCCTTCGTTACCACTCGCATCGCATCCGCCACGAAATTACATAGATTGGTTTCCTGATAACGCACAAGGCGATTATTATTGTCATCGGAATCGGTCAACTTGATTTGACTAAATCCAATCAGTTTGTTGGTCTTCTCATTGACTTTTTCTTTTATATTGTCTATGCGCGAGCGCATGCGAGGATTCGTGCCTTGATAGGTTTCCATATTGATCAGTTCATTCGACACATTCCCCTGCAAATCAATCAATAACCGACCTATATACTGAAATTTACAGCCCGTTGAAGCCAGTAAAACCGAATCACCGTTCAAATCCGCCATCTTCCTATTGATTACATGGTGGGCATGACCATCCAGAACGACATCAATACCTTCGGTTTGATGGATCAAATCTACCGAATTGATACCCCGTGTATCATCTCCCAGATGGGACAGGACAATTACGAACTCTGCCCCTTCTTCCTTGGCCGAATTAACCGCTTGTTGCACCAATTCGGCTACTTCATCGGCATGAAAACTATATTCCCACTCACCATCTTCATTTTGGAAATTAGTAGGAACGGATGAAGTCAGCGACTCCGGCGTAGCAACGCCTATAAAAGCCACTTTTCTACTGCCGTAGGAACGAACATGATAGGCTCGATATAGTTGTTTACCCGTACTGACATAACTGAAATTGCAACATAGCACTTTGGCCCGCATCCACCACATCAACTTGCGCAGTTGAGGCATGCCGTAATCAAATTCATGGTTGCCTAACGCAACATAATCGTATGGAACGGCATTCATTAAAGCAACCGGATACCTACCCTTGGATATACTTCCTGCCTTATCTCCCTGAACGAAATCGCCACAACTGACCACATTCACATAAATGGACTTCTTCAAATAATCGGCGCGCAAAGCAGCCATTTTTTCGTAACCGTCCACAGCGCAATGCACATCGTTTTCGTACAAAATGTATATATCACCATCCGGTGCTTGACAACCTGCCACCACCAAGGTCAGCAAGCCAAGTAGAATGAAATGTTGAAATGTATTTCGCATAATTGTTATGTTAGAATCCAAAACTGAAACCTATATTCGCCGAGAAATTCTTCCCTTGATAGAACTCCGGACAGAATTTATCCAGATAATATCCGGCATCGCCGTATTGCTCAGCCGTCTTCTCATCCACGTAAGGTGCATCTTTGCCGCCTTTGTTGTCAAACGCCCGCGCATAATTATAACTCAAACCGGCTATCAAATACATATTCGGATGCACTTCATACGTAAATTTCAAGTCAACTTGGTCATTCTGATATATCTTCTTGCCAAAGGGCTTCTCGGCAATCGTTTTCCCTATCAATTCACGAATATAGTAGTATTGATTATACTTGGTGTCATTGGTATAACTCAGTTGCAGCAACATTCCCTTATAAGGTCTGTAACTCAATTCCACGAAAATAGACTGTGCATTATCCCCCATATAATGACCCATATTGTAACTATTGCTTGTATATTCCAGCACATCAATCGAGTGTGTATAGCAAGCGATATACGAGCGCATAAACTCCCCCTTCAAACTCAATCCCTTAATCGGCCAACCGGTCCAATCAAATCCTACCAAATAGGATACAGGATTCTTCTGTGTTGTAACAGGATCTTTAGGGTCATCTTTTTTCAGTCGTTTCCAATTAACCTCGTCCACATAACAAGACCCGTATAATTTCAAGTGGTCCACGGGACGGACGGTCAGCGTAAAGAACACCTGTGAGTTCTGATTCTCCGAATTATTTCCCTTGGTCAATAAGTGATCTAGCGATTTATAGAATGCGAATGGAATAAAATAAGCGGCTTGCGGGTTATTCTCGGCATACACAATCGAATTACCAAAACCGAAGTGTACCCACTTGCAGGGTTTGAAGGTGAACATATTGGCAGCCATATACTTGCTTCTCGGGCGTGTCTCGTTATGCAGAACATACCCGCCGGTGATAGGATCTACACGTTCTTTTTCTACGTAGTAATCCTCATCATTGAGCACATTACTAATCAGCCACGCATGGAAATAATCAAATTGGAACCACCATACAGGCGTCAATTGTAACGTCAATTGCGGAACAGCCGGATTTCGGCCACTCAATATATTTGAAGCATGATAAGCGTCACCCCAGCGGATATTCTCGCGACTGACACCTATACTACCGAACCACGCATACACATTGATTCCGCCTTTGCTATCCGAGAAGTCGCCGCCGTCGTTGGATTCTTTGTATTCCAGTCCCAACCGGTTGTTCAAATACGACGGTTTAGCCAACCGGGCCCCCATCATCTTGTCATGACTTGTTGGGAAGTACTTGTCTTTTAAGAACCACTTGCCGTTGTAACTGATGTCTCGCAGCGAGCCCCAGATGCTGATATGGTTAACAATATCCATCTGAATCTCGGCACCATACCAACGTTTCACAATAGCCCCTTTCTTACTGCCAATCACCTCGGCACCCAAGAGCGGTTTTATCTGCATCTTGAATTTCTTGTTCTTGGTCATATAGGAGAACTGCGGGTCTGCCAAACTCAGGTTATAGGTCTTGTGGTCCGTATATTGCACATACCCTTCGCGCATCGTGTCGCGCTCCAAGGAGAACTCGTTCAAGTAGAAAGCCAAATCGTCTTTCTGCCTTTTATTCATTAGAGAATCTGCCGACTGAGCCTCCACCAACATATTGGCAATCTGCACACGCGTAAACGGACGTACGGCCTCACTCATGGAATGAATGATACCATCCGTAGCCAGTTCGTCCAAGAAATCATACACGCGAGTATATTCCAAACTCACGGGTATGTTCTGCGCCGACACGCCTACGCACCACCCTACTAATCCTATCAGCCAATATTTCAGCTTCATCTCTAAACTCTACTCTCTACTCTCTACTCTCTAAACTCTAAACTCTACACTTACTTCCCGTACCGTGCATTCATACCGGCAACAACGTCGGCTGTAATATCCAAGCCGTCAGCAGCCATCAGGACATTATCCTTGCCCTGATTGCTCAAAATCATCTGGAACTTGCCATCGGCATTGTATTCTTTCAGGAAAGCCATCAGACTATCTGCCAGTTGCAGATTCAGTTTTTGGTTCTCCATCAAAATATCGTTGGTCAGTTTTTGCTCCAATTCTTCCAAGTCTTGCTGTTTACGTTGCAAACGTTGATATTCGCTTTGCGCACGTTCTTGACTCAAGAAGGCATTATTCTCGTATTTGCGTTGGAAATCAGCCATTTCCTGTTGCAACGTCTTACCTTGTGTATTCAGTTTTAGACGAGCATCTTCCTGTTTGGACATCAGTTTCTCTTGTGCTTCCTGAGCAAATGTGTAATTAACCAACAAACTGTCCACATTCAGGTAAGCCACGGGCAAGTTACCTTCTATCACTTCGGCAACAGGAGCACCTTCGGTCTGCTTTTTGCAGCAGTTACCCTTACAGAAATACAACACGAACAAAGCCACCACAGCAGCCACTAAAACAGCATCAATTGCAATTTGAATTTTTTTCATACTTTTATAATTTATTTACGTTAATTTTTTGCTTATGCCTTTCCTCCCAATCCTGCGTATTGACGCAATGTATCCCCCGCTCCCGCATCGCCTTGCTGCCACCGATATGTTGACTGGAAAAGCGACCGTTTTTCTTCACAATCACGCGTACGCATAGCCCTATCATAGCCAGTCCGAGAAGCAATATAATGAGCAGAATACGCATAATATATTCAATTTACCGTGCAAAGATAATAAAAAAAAATGACCTAACCAAATAAATTGCACTTTTTTATAAAAAAAAAATGCGCGCGCTTGCACGCGTAAAAGAAAATTAGTACCTTTGCATGCTTAAAATTTTATTATTATGGCTACACAACAACCCGGTACATTATTTAACGCGCTGACAACCGGCAGTAAAATTATTGGAACAATCATTGCAGATTCTGACATTCGAATCGACGGTATTGTAGAGGGAGACATCCAATGCAAAGGTAAAATCGTAATTGGCGAAAAAGGTTCCGTCAAGGGCAATATCAATTGTCAAAATGCAGAGATTTTGGGTCACTTGGACGGCAAAGCCGCTATTAGCGACACGTTCTCTCTGCGTTCAACCGGCACACTGACCGGCGAACTGAACACCAAAGTTCTCATTATAGAGCCCAACGCTCAATTCAACGGCACCTGCTCTATGAAACAGCAACCTGCTCCAACCCCCATCAAAAAGTAATATGAAAGTTCGTCCTTTTCGCGGCATTCGTCCGCCTAAACAATTTGTTTTAGATGTCAATTCACGCCCCTACGATGTACTTAATTCGGAAGAGGCACGTCGGGAATGTGAGGGAAACGAAAAGTCCCTGTATCACATTATCAAACCCGAGATTAACTTTGCCCCGGGTACCGACGAACACGATCCCAAGGTATATACCTCTGCCCGTGAGCATTTTGACTTGTTCCGCCAAAAAGGTTGGCTCGTTCAGGACGCCAAACCCATGTATTATATCTATGCACAAACCATGGGTGACCGCACACAATACGGTCTGGTGTTGGCTGCCAATTTTGAGGACTATATGTCTGGCAAGATTAAAAAGCACGAACTGACTCGTCGGGATAAGGAAGAAGACCGTATGAAGCATGTTCGCATCAACGACGCCAACATAGAGCCGGTTTTCTTTGCCTACAAGCACGTGGATGAATTGGACGCTATCATCGCCCGCTATACCGCCACAACGCCCGAATACGACTTCGTGGCTGCTATAGACGGTTTTGGGCATAAATTCTGGTGTATTGATGATGACAAGGACATTGCCCGTATCACCGAACTCGTCTCTGCTATTCCGGCCATGTATATTGCCGACGGTCACCACCGTTCTGCAGCAGCCGCCCTCGTAGGCAACGAGCGCAAGAACGCCAATCCTAACCATACCGGCGAAGAGGAATATAACTATTTCCTCGCCGTTTGTTTCCCGGATAACCAACTGAATATTATTGACTATAACCGCGTTGTACGCGACCTAAACGGTCTGACGGACGAGCAGTTCCTCAATGCCCTGGCAGAGAATTTTGAAGTGGAATGCAAAGGTGCAGACATCTACAAACCTGTTTCCTTGCATAATTTCTCGCTTTACCTGAGTGGCAAGTGGTATAGTTTGACCGCCAAACCCGGACGTTACAACGACGCCGATCCTATCGGTGTATTGGATGTAACCATTTCGTCTAATCTCATCTTGGACCAAATCCTCGGCATCAAGGACCTCCGCTCCGACAAACGCATCGACTTTGTCGGCGGTATTCGCGGATTAGGCGAACTCAAACGCCGTGTTGATTCGGGCGAGATGAAAGTGGCTTTGGCACTCTACCCCGTCACGATGCAGCAGATTATTGATATTGCCGACAGCGGTAATATCATGCCGCCCAAGACGACTTGGTTTGAACCTAAACTGCGTTCAGGGCTCGTCATCCACTCGTTGGTGTAAGAGCCGAGTCAAAGTCCTAACAATGTCCTAACATAGTCCTAACATCATCCTAACATTGCGCAAGTATTTTACTATCATTATTACCCTGTTAATCTTCCTTCTCATTCCCTCTTGCGGGTTGAAGACGAAGATTAAGCGTGCTGACCGCAAGTTTGCCATCGGTGAGTATTACGATGCCGCAGACCTGTATCGGCAGATATATCCGCGTGTCAACAAGACGGATAAGAAACTCAAAGGGCGTATTGCCTATAACCAAGGTGAATGTTATCGTATTCTGAACAACAGCAAAGCCGTTACAGCCTACCAGCACGCCGTCAGCAACAAGTATCAAAATCAGAACGACACCGTTTATTTGCACTTGGCGCAGGCGTTGCAATATCAGGGCAAATACTCCCTTGCCGAGAAGTCGTATAAGCAGTTCCTGGAACTTCATCCCAACGACTATGTAGCCCAAGCGGGACTTTATTCTTGCCAGCAGATCGGTACGTGGAAAAAAGAGCAGACACGGCATAAAGTAACGCTTGTCAAAGATTTCAATGCCAAGCGTACGTCCAATTTCTGCCCCGCTTTTATAGGAACGGACGCCGGTGGCGTTATGTTTACTTCCAACAGACAGGAAAAAACGACTTCCAAGAAGACCAAGCGCGTCTCGCCCGTAACAGGCGCTATGACGTTCAATCTCTACACTTCGCGCAGGGATATGAATATGAAATGGGGAGAGATAAGTTTAGCCGAAGGGCTGTATAATAGCGAAGCGTCCGAATCGGATGCCGAGAACGACTCCACGGCACAGAAAACAGGCACGCAGGAATTAGGTGTTTGCTCTTTTACCGGCGACGGCAAGACAATGTATTTCACCTTCTCACAACCTATCAACGGACAGGACCTCGGTACTAAAATTTTCCGCTCCACCCGTACAGGCGGAGAATGGGGCGAGCCGCAGGAGATGAAACTCTTTTTGGACAGTTCAATTACGGTCGGACACCCCGCTATCAATGCCGAAGGCGACACGCTTTACTTTGCTTCGGACGCTCCCGGCGGATACGGCGGCAAGGATATTTGGATGGCAGAGTTGGAAGGAGATACGTGGATCAACGTGCAGAACCTCGGTCCGCAAATCAACACTTCTGCCGACGAGATGTTCCCAACTATCCGTTACAACGGAGAGTTGTATTTCTCCTCCACGGGTCACCCGGGTTACGGCGGATTGGACATTTTCCGTGCCGTACCTACCGGAGAAAAAGACACCAATGATGTACGTCTGTGGGAAATAGCCAATATGGCGATGCCTTTCAACTCGTCCGGAGACGACTTCGGTATCACCTTTGACGGCGAATCATCCAATGGTTTGTTCTCCTCCAACAGGGGACAGAAGAAAGGTTTGGACCAGATATACAGTTTCATCTTACCCGAACTCATTTATGTGGTGGAAGGTAAGTTGACCGACCCCAACGGCGACCCCATCATCGACGGAACATTACGTTTGGTAGGCAATGACGGTACGAATCAGAAGTTGCAAGTACGCAAGGACGGTGCGTACCACCTCAAACTCAGCAAGGAAGTCAAATATGTCATGTTAGCCACTTCGCGCGGCTACCTGAATAGCAAGGAAGCGCTTACTACGGAAGGGTTGAAAGACTCCCGTACCTTTACGCAGAACTTCACTTTGGCGCCTATTTCCAAGCCGGTCAAGATGGATAATGTCTTCTACGAATTTGGCAAGTGGGACCTCACACCGGAGAGTGAAACCAGTTTGAATGCCCTTGTTAAGATGCTGAACGACAACCCCAATATAACGATTGAACTCTCGGCTCATACCGATATGGTAGGTGACTCGTTGGCTAACCGCACTTTGTCGGAGAAGCGCGCGCAGTCTTGCGTTAATTACCTTATCAAAGCAGGTATAGACAAGGAGCGTCTGACGCCTGTCGGGTATGGCGAAGACCGCCCCGTGGTGGCAGATAAGGCTCTTCATAAACAATATCCGTATATTCCTGTGGAACAAGTGCTGGATGAGCATTTTATCAACTTGTTGGAATCTACGCAACAACGGGATGTCTGCAACCAGATTAACCGTCGTACCGAATTCAAAGTGCTGAAAACAACGTATAAACTATACTAATGAAACAATATCTTGAACTTTGTCAACGTGTCTTGGATGAAGGTGTCGTCAAGGGCGACCGCACCGGAACAGGAACCATGTCCATTTTCGGACATCAGATGCGTTTTAATATGGCAGACGGTTTTCCGCTCCTGACCACGAAGAAGTTGCATCTCAAATCCATCATCTACGAACTGCTATGGTTCTTGCAAGGCGATACCAACGTCAAATACCTGCAAGATCACGGTGTACGTATCTGGAACGAGTGGGCGGACGAGAACGGCGAGTTAGGTCCTGTCTATGGACACCAATGGCGTTCTTGGCCTGACTACCAAGGGGGCACCATCGACCAGATAGCCAACCTTGTGGAACAGATACGGACGAATCCTAATAGCCGGCGACTGATTGTCTCGGCGTGGAATGTGGCAGAAGTGGATAATATGGCTTTGCCGCCTTGCCATTGTTTGTTTCAGTACTATGTAGCCGACGGCAAACTGAGTTTGCAACTCTATCAGCGTAGTGCAGATATCTTCTTGGGCGTTCCGTTTAATATCGCATCCTATGCCCTACTCCTTCAGATGATGGCACAGGTGACAGGTCTGCAATGCGGCGACTTTGTGCATACGTTAGGTGACGCCCATATCTATCTTAACCACTTGGACCAAGTGCGTCTGCAACTGACCCGCGAACCGCGTCCGCTACCTACTATGCGGCTCAATCCGGATGTTAAAGACCTCTTTGGCTTCCAATACGAAGACTTCGAATTACTCAACTACGACCCGCACCCCCACATCGCCGGCACCGTCAGCGTCTAACCTCTTAATTCAAAATTCTTAATTCTCTAAACTAACATGGTCAGTATCATCGTAGCCATATCAACCAATAATGCCATCGGTCAGAAAGGCGACCTGTTGTGTCACATGCCGACTGACCTCAAGCATTTCAAGACCATCACCACGGGGCATCCTGTTCTGATGGGTGAGCGCACGTTCTATTCGCTCCCCAAACGTCCCCTACCCAACCGCCGCAATATCGTGCTGACGGATAACCCTGCTTTTGCAGCCGAAGGCGTGGAGGTAGTTCACTCCATCCCCGAAGCCCAACAATTAATTAACGATTCACCAACTCACCAACTCACCGATTCCCCCGAAACTTTTATCCTCGGCGGCGGCATGGTTTATCGTCAGTTCTTCCCCTTGGCGGATAAGTTGTACATCACGCACATCCACCACACGTTCCCGGATGCAGACACGTTCTTCCCCGAGATAACGGCCGATGAGTGGGAATTAGTCAGCGAAGAGAGACATCAGGCAGACGAGAATAATCCGTTTGATTACTCGTTCTGCGAATATACACGCAAAAAACATAATTGATAACTCATAATTCAAAATTCATAATTAACAAAGAATGGATAAAAACACGTGGATTGGCTTTCTATTGATAGCCGCAATTATTGTAGGATTCGCTATGTTGAGTCGCCCCAGCAAGGAGCAACTGGCAGAGCGACAACGTATTAACGACAGTATTCGTATTGCCCAAGAGATGGAAAGAGAAGCGCAGATGCTCTCCG
Organism: Bacteroidales bacterium; assembly: GCA_018066005.1. Lineage (GTDB taxonomy): Bacteria > Bacteroidota > Bacteroidia > Bacteroidales > Paludibacteraceae > Colicola. Next base: position 9,673 of record JAGHSG010000059.1, read on the forward strand.
ACTCTATTCAGGCAACCATCACCAATGCCGAAAATACAAAGGCAGACACGATAAGCGATGATATGTTACGTGAACAGATGGTTGCCGTTTATGGACCTTTTGCACCTGCTGCACAGGGGACGGATAGTGAAGTTATCTTGGAGAATAACCTTTTGCGTCTGCACATCGCATCCAAAGGCGGTGCTATTTCCTGTGCCGAATTGAAGGAATACCGTGCTTACGGCGATTCGGTCAACCCCTTGACGCTGTTTAAGGGCAGCGACGAGACAGATTTAAGTTTCACGTTGGTGACGGCGAATAATCGTATTCTCGCGACCCGCAATCTCTATTTTGAGGCACAGCAACCTAACCCGCAAAACGTAGTGATGCGCCTTAAAACGGACGTGGAGGATGCCTATATCGACTTTATCTACACGTTGCCGGAAGATACGTATATGTTTGATTTCCAAATCGTTCCCCACAATGCCAATTTGGTATTGGCACAGAATATGAACAGTTTGGAGATGCAATGGAATCAGCGTATTCCCCAGCAGGAACGCGGTCGTAAGTTTGAAGAGCGTTATGCTCACTTGCAGTATATGACCACCAATTTGGAGCAGGAGCGCATGTCCGAAGCCAAGCACGACACCAAGCGCGAATCGGGTAAGGTACGTTGGATAGGTTACAAGGACCAGTTCTTCTCCACGGTGATGATAGCCAACGATGCGTTCACGTCGTGCGAGTTTGAATCCACGCCCGAGGGCGCGCATACGCGTTATATTAAGGAGTTCAACACCAAAGCCGGTGTAGGTTTTGATTTATCGGGTCAGCAACCGACGTCTTTCCGTTATTTTATGGGTCCGAACAACTACAACCTGCTGAAGAGTTACGACCACAATGCGGAGAACGAAGCCATCAAACTGCACTTGCAGGAGATTGTGCTGCAAGGATGGCGTATTATTATTTGGATTAACCAAATCTTCTCCTTCCCGGTCTTTGACTGGTTGCTGCGTTTCGGTCTGCCTATCGGTTGGGTTATCCTGCTGATGACGCTGATTATCAAACTGATTATCTTGCCGTTTGTGTTTGCTTCGTATAAATCGAGTGCCAAGATGCGTGTTTTGAAACCGCAGATAGACGAGATAAACGCCAAGTATCCTATGGATAAGATGCAGGAGCGTCAGCAAGCCACGATGGCATTGTATCAGCGTGCCGGTGTCAGTCCTATGTCGGGCTGTCTGCCTATGCTGTTCCAGATGCCTATTTTGATGGCGATGTTCTGGTTCTTCCCCATTGCTATTGAGTTGCGCGGTCAGTCCTTGTGGTGGGCAGAGGATCTCTCGGCTTACGACGCTATATTAACTTGGGGAACCTCTATCCCACTCTTGGGCGACCACTTGTCCCTGTTCTGCTTGATTATGACGGTAGCCAACTTGGGTTATACGATTATCACGATGCAGAGTCAGGCAACCGACCCGAATATGAAGTTTATGAAGTGGATGATGTATCTCATGCC
>JAGHSG010000077.1 GCA_018066005.1 Bacteroidales bacterium
ATTCTAAACGTATTATTATTTATAATAATACTTTTTTATCCATAGGTTAAAAATGTCTATATTTCCATTTTCAGCCCTTTCGCACATGCGAGATTTTTTGTAATTTTGCATCGTCTTTTGAAAGAAAAAGTGAGGCGACGAAGCCTTACCCAAATACTAATTAATTAACTAAAAAACACAAACATTATGAAAAAAGTATTCGCTTTTGCTGCAGTTGCCCTGATGGCTATGACTGCAAGTGCATTGGAGTTGCCCAACCAACCTGTTGGACAAGATGGTTTCTACGTTGTTAAATGGGACTGCGCACAAGGTAAGTTCGCAGCCGCTAACGATTTCGAGTCAGACGAAATGGCTACTATCGCTTTTGATGTAACCGGTACTCCTCTTGCTGACTGGTTGACTCAAACTCCTACCGCTGCCGGCGCAAGCCGTGGTATCGCTTCCAACCTTTGGACAGGTTGTGGTCCTCTTAATAGTGACGTTCGTCGTCTGAAACAAATCCAAGGTAATATCTGGGGTATGACTATTGCTTTCACACAAGCTGCTGCTGAAGGTGAAGACTACACGAAAGCCGTTACTATCGGTGAAGTTCTTGGTGTTGCGGGTCAATTGTTCGGTTTCGAATACACCGCTGATAACCCGGGTGCAGGTTGGTGGATGTGGCCTGCAGGTTGGACTGAAGGTGAAAGCATTGCTGTTCCCGGACAAGAGAACATCTTCATTACCGCTCAATACACCGGTACCAAGACCTCTCCTGAGTTCTATGGTTCGGATGCTTCTGAGGAAATGTACGGTTTTGACCTCAAGGGTTATGCTGCTCCCTGCGCTATGGAAGAGCCCTCTGCTTTGGAGCACGTTAAAGCCGTTAAGGGTCTGAACAAGTTCATCGAAGGTGGTCATCTGTATTTCAAGGCTGCTAACGGTCAAATCGTTAACGCTCTTGGCGCAACTGTTCTGAGATAAGTTGTTCCGCATTAAAAGTCGAGGCGGGTATTTCCCGCTTCGGCTTTTCCTTATTCAATTAATAACACAATTCTTATTTAATCATGAAGAACCTGCTACATAGAGGTCTGCTGTTTTCTTTTGGCCTCGTTCTTCCCCTTTTCATGAGTGCCAAGACGGTTACGGGTACTATCCGTGACGCGAAAGGCGAAACAATTATCGGTGCCAGTATCGTTGAGCAAAACACGTCCAATGGTACGGTAACGGATTTTGACGGTAATTTCCAATTGGATATAGCCGAAGGTAAAAACATGGTTGTATCCTATGTCGGCTATACCACGCGAATCATTCGTATTGCGGCTAACAAGTCCGTGTACGACCTCACGTTGGAGGAGGACAACGAACTCTTGGAAGATGTGGTTGTAGTAGGTTATGGTACCCAGAAGCGTTCTGACGTAACGGGTGCTATTTCTTCGGTTAACTCCAAAGATATTGAATCTTTCTCCACCAAATCGTTGGCTGAGTCCCTGCAGGGTCTGGCTGCCGGTGTGTCGGTTACCAAGGGTAGCGGTGCCCCGGGCGAAGGTGCAGAGATTATGATTCGTGGTGCCGGTAACTTGAGCGGTATGAGTCCTCTGTATGTAGTGGACGGTGTGGCTCAGGATGCCGGATTTACATTCAATATGCGTGATGTAGAATCCATCGAGATTCTTAAGGATGCCGGTTCAGCCGCCATCTACGGTTCACGTGCAGCCGGTGGTGTTATTTTGATTACCACCAAACATGGCAAACAAGACAAAACACACGTCACCCTCAACATTCGTGCAGGTTGGCGTAAGACACTGAATAAATTGGAACTGTTGGGTACTGCCGACTGGGTAAATGCCCGTGATGCCTGGCATACCGGTTCGTCCACGTTAGATGTTTTGGGTGTATCTTCTGTAGATGAACTGCCCAACACCAACTGGATGGATGTCATGTACGGTACCGGTGTGGAGCAGGAGTATAACTTAGGTATCTCCCATAGCGGTGAAAAAACCAACATGTTCATGTCCGTTGGTTATTTAGATGAAAAAGGAACGTACATGGGCACGCGCGCACAACGTTTCTCTTTCCGTACCAATCTGGATCATAAAGTAGGAAAACACGTCTCCATAGGAGAGTCTATATATGGCACTTGGTCCAAGACCGACCCTGCCGCTCAATCGTCTGTTTATTATCATACCATTCCTTTCCGTACCGTCCCCGTGGCTGAAGTCAAGGATGCTGACGGTAACTATGCCAAGACCCCCATTTCGGTGGGCTCGGGTCCAAACTTTGCAGGCATAGAAGATGCGTTCCATACGTATCATAACGACAATTATTCCCTCAACGCTCGCGCCTATTTGGATGTGAACTTCATCGAGGGTCTCAACTGGCATACCAACGCATCCGCTACGCTGAATGCGTATTCCAGTAACCAATTCCAAGAGTACAAAGACTTTGGTCCTGTGCAAGTTGGTGTTCCCGGCGGTCAACTATTCTCTACTTCCGGAACGACACTCAACCTTATGTTCAACTCAGCCCTTACCTATGATCATACATGGGGTAATCACCACTTCAAAGCCATGGTTGGTACCGAGTGGTGGCGTTTGAGTGGTTATGGTTTGAGTACGACGGCTTATAACTTCACCGTTTCGCCTGCTCAATCGATTGCCTTGGCTTCTGAAGGCAACACCAAAGCAGCGTCTGATAACCTGCCGCAAGAGCGTCGGGGATCCGCTTTCTTCCGTATCAACTATGAATACGGCGGACGCTATATGTTGGCTGTCAATTTCCGTGCAGATGCTTCGGACCGTTTCGTGAAGAAAAATCGCTGGGGCTTCTTCCCCTCTGTCAATGCCGGTTGGCGTATGAGTGAAGAGCGTTGGATCAAGGAGCCCGCAGGCGATTGGCTCAGCAACTTGAAGATTCGTGCCAGCTGGGGTATGCTGGGTAATGATAATGTGGCTCAGTATATGTACGAATCCACCTATGCCCTTACGGGTGTCAGCTATGCGTTTGATAACGCTTCCACACGTTCTACCGGTGCTTGGCTTGCCATCCTCGGTAATGAGAATTTGCAATGGGAGGAAGTTAACCAAGTGGATGTGGGCTTGGATATGGGCTTCCTCAATAACCGCCTGACCTTTACGTATGACTACTATAACCGTCAAACACGCAACATGATTTATCGTGGCTCCCTGCCGTTGTCATCCGGTATGAGTTACTATTTCGCTTCCGATGACCCGGGTAATACCGTTCCCGTTTACTTGAACGCCGGTCTGGTGGAGAACCAAGGTCATGAGATTTCTATCGGATGGAAAGAGCGTCGTGGTGACTTTGAGTACGGTATCCAATGGAACGGTTCTATCAACCGCAACCTCGTTAAACAGGTGGGTGACAAAGCCGGTGCTGAACCTATTGATGCCGGTATTGATAACTCGTGGACATTGTTGGCTCGTACCGAGGATAAACAACCTATGGGTCAGTTCTACGGATACAAGAGTTTAGGCATTTTCCAAAATCAGGAGCAGGTGGATGCGTATAACCAGCGTGCTTTGAATAACTGGTGGGCGCAAAACGACCCCAATCATGAGATTTACAAGCAGGCTCCTAACGGACAACCTCTCAGTGCTGACGGTAAAGAAATGGGTATCTATTGGCAAAAACCCAATACCGGCGTGGGTGACTTGATTTTTGATGACCATGGCGTAGGTCGTGTTACCGACCAAAGCCGTCAGTATATCGGCAATCCTTGGCCGAAGTTTGAGATGGGTCTTACCCTCACCTTCGCTTGGAAAGGTATTGACCTTAGTGCTGTCTTCTCCGGTGCCTTCGGATTTGACATCATGAACCTTATGAAGCCTTACACCAACATGTTCTCCAGCGATAACACTACCAAGAATATCTTCCACACTTCTTGCTTCGGTGACGGTAACACGACTGTTACTTCGGATCCGCGTGTCGGCTATATTGACAACAACGGCAGTATGATTGGTGATGGTGCCGCCAACAAGAACTACTCTACCGTATCCAGTTACCTCTTGGAGAAGGGTGATTACTTCAAACTCAAGAACTTGAGTATTGGTTACACTTTGCCCAGCAAATGGACCAAGAAAGCGTATATGGAAAAGGTACGTTTCTACTTCTCCGCACAAAACGTGTTCACCATCACCAAGTATTCGGGTAATGACCCCGAGATTGGTCGCTACAGTGGAGACCGCCTCTTGTGGAATGTGGATTCCCAATATCGTTATTTGCCTAACCGCCTGTTCTCGTTCGGTTTGGATATAATGTTCTAAACAATGTGTAATTTTGTAAAGTGAATAGCATTATGAAAAAGTATATTTTCGTTTTCACCCTTATCGTTGCTTTCGGGTTAACATCTTGCAAGGATTTCTTTGACATTCATAACCCGCAAACATTGTCTCAGGACAATTTCCCCTCCACGATGGAGCAGGTAGATCAGTTGGTTACTGCTGCTTATGCCCAGAATCATGGGTTCGGTCTGTATGCTTTCTATTGGTTCCCGATGGGCATGTGGTTGTATGACCATACTACTGACCTGTATGGCTCGTATGATGAGCGTGCCTTCAGTCAGGATAACTATTCCACACCGGAATCACGTTATTTGACTACGAGTTATACGGATATCTGCAAGTGGGCTAACCTCTCTACATCCGCTTTGGAGGGCATTGAGAAATATCGCAAGATGTCGCCAAGTGACTCTACAGCCCTTAATTACCGCCGTGGACAGTGCCTCTTCAACCGCGCGTTGGCTTATTGGCACGGACAGATTTTCTTTGAGATGGATTCTGCTGCTATGGGTCTGCCTATTATCAAAGAGGTGTTGAGTGATGCCGAGAAACTCAAACGCTCCCGCGCTTCCGTTGCAGAGTGCTGGCAGTTCATGATTACCGACCTTGAAGAAGCATGCAGCCTCCTCAAAGGCCATACCCAAGATTTGGAGAACGGCGAATACCGCGTTACTTATTGGGGGGCTATGGGTCTGCTGGCTAAGGTTTATATGCAGTCGCTCTATATCTTCCCCGACAATGCAACTAAGGCGCAAGCGGTTATGGAGGAGATTATCAACAAATCCGGTAAAGAACTGGCTCCGTTTAATGTTTATCAGGACATGTTCTACGGCAATGAAGCCAACGAACATAACTGCGAGTCCTTGTATGAGATAACGATGACTACCGACTATACCCAAGACGGTCCTTGGGCGGGTTATACCACCGGTTCGGGTATGCCTGTAGTATATGCACCGTGGTTTGTGGACCTCAAAATCAAGTTCCGTAAGGGACGTGAGGACCAGGTTGATCCCATCACCTTGCCGGATGATGTCATTACTTCTACCAAGAGTTCGCAATGGGGTAATAACTTCGTGCATGACAAGAATATTGCCCGCTTTGGTTTCTGGGGTTTCCACGGAGATACCGTTCCCCGTTGGACTTTCAACAAGAATTTTGATTATAACGGTAAACGTAGCCGTGATAATTTCCCGTATCAGTTGGTGGATGCAACTTATCGTGAAGAAGCCCTTGCGCTTAAGAATGATAAGTCTAAGGTGGATCCGCGTATCATGATCTGCACCGGTCAACCGTATGTGGATGCCTATATCAATGCTATCGGTGACACGACTTGGTACGACCGTTCGTCCGAGGTGAACAACCGTCATGACATCTTGGCTTGGCAGCACCGTAAATACACCAATATCCGTGGTGTCGAGATGGGGCCTGCTCCTTATGGTAAGAACGAGTCTAGCGATTGCAATATACATGTTATTCGTTTGGCCGATATCTACCTGCTCTATGCCGAGTTGATGGCTAAGACCAATTCGGACATTGCTTTGACGTATGTTAATAAGGTACACGCCCGCGCGTATGGTAGTGATAGTTATAACTATTCATCGCTTAACGACCGTACAAAGGCCTATTTTGATAACGACCCCTTGGCTAACGATGTTATCAAATACGAGCGCTGGGCTGAACTCTTTGCCGAAGGGCAGTGGTGGTTTGATGTTCGCCGTTATCGTTTGGGTAACGCCGAGGCTGATTACTACAAGGAGACTCGTCACGGAAAGATTACTTGGAAAGGCGATTGCTCGTATGTACAACCCATTCCACAATTGGAATTGGAGCGTAACGGTAATATGAAACAATCCATAGGTTACTAATCCTTACTATACAATATATGAAAAAGGTTTTTGCTTTAACCCTCGTAGGTTTGTGCATCGGGATGACCGCATGTAAGAAATCTCAACAGGCAGTAGTTGCCTCACCGGATGGTAACATCTCCCTCTCCTTTGAAGTGGATGAGCAGGGTATGCCTTGTTATAGCGTTACTCGCAATGGTCAGCAGGTTCTTATGCCCTCTGCGTTAGGCTTCACTTTTGTGACCGAGAGTGGGGACACTGTTTCCGATCAAGGTTGGAAAGTGCTTTCTACGGAAACATCTTCCAAGGACGAGACTTGGGAAACGGTTTGGGGGGAAGAGCGCCTCATCCGCGATAACCACAATGAATTGACTGTTTGTCTTTCTTCGACAGATTCCAAATCCTTAACTTTACTAAATATTATTTTCCGTGTCTTCAATGATGGTTTTGCTTTTCGCTATGCTTTCCCCGAACAGGAAGTTAAGAACTTAACCATCATTGACGAACACACCTCGTATGCGTTTGCTCAGGAGCCGAATATATGGTCTATTCCTTGGCGCACGGAGTATTACGAAGCGTTGTTTGAGAAAGCCCCCCTGTCGCAGAAAGACACCATGAATTCGCCCGTCACGTTGGAGATGGCGGACGGTTCGTATGCATTCTTGCACGAGGCAGCCCTGACCGACTTCCCCTGTCAGAACCTTTACAACGCTCAACGCTCAACGCTCAACGCTCAACTATCCACTTTCCTCACTCCGTGGATGAAAGATGATGCTGTCATCAACGACAAAGCGTATGTGACCACTCCCTTTGCTACGCCGTGGCGTTTTATGATTTTGACGAACACGTTGCCCGAGATGATGGCTTCGCGTATCATGCTTAATCTGAATGAACCTTGTAAGATAGAAGATACTTCGTGGATTCGTCCGATGAAGTTTATCGGTATCTGGTGGGGTATGCACATGAAGGAGTGGACTTGGCGTCAAGGACCTAATCATGGTGCTACGACGGAACACATGAAACAGTATTTGGACTTTGCTGCCGACAATAATATACAAGGTGTTCTGGCCGAAGGTTGGAATTTGGGTTGGGAAGGTTACGAAGGTATCAATAACGACCGTTTCTCGTTCGTTACGCCTTATCCGGACTATGACCTTAATTATTTGAGTCAATATGCCAAGGAGCGTGGTGTGGAGATTATCTGCCACCACGAGACATCGGGTCGTGCCAATGAGTACGAAGCCGATTTGGATACTGCTTATCAGTATATGCAGCAGATGGGTATGCGTGCCGTTAAGACGGGTTATGT
>JAGHSG010000036.1 GCA_018066005.1 Bacteroidales bacterium
ATTATAACCGCGCCGAAGACGATTTTCGCCGTGCCGGAGAATTGGCGCCGGATAAGTACCCGAAGTTTATCTTGGATGCCATCATTGCCCGCAAACCGATTGACGAGAAACTGATGCGTGAGCAGGCAGCCACCTATCAACCGCCTAAACGCGACAGACGCAAGGAATTCTCATCGCGGGTGGCCCAGAACCAAATTTCCGATCCCAACGAAGAGAAATATACATCCGAGTCCCGTGGAAACGTTCAAAACAAATACACCGATGTTATCAACGAGCCGAATATAGCACTTACTTACTATGTCCAAAATCAGACATTAAGAAGGACCAATTATTTCCATTATTCGGTACAGGAATATAACCGGCTTGGTCTATTGCCATCCCCACTCCGCTTTACGGCGCAGGAGATACCGCTGACAGCCGATATGGTGAACAAACACTTTGACCAGATAGGTCGTCTGACCAAGCAAATTGACAACTTTGAGGGACGATTCACATTCTCTCAATCGGACCAAAACACGCAAATGGGGGCAGCCCTCTACCTCGGTCGAGCCATTGAATTTGCATTGGTACAGGATTATGCCTCCGCCATGGATGACTGCACGAAAGCCATTTTATTGGATCCGTCTCTCATCTTCGCACACTTCTTGCGCGCCAACTGGCGATACAAGCAGATTGAATACCAAAAAGAAACAGGAGATATTGAGAATAGTGCCAAGTATGAAATGGACTTTGAGATTATGCTCAGGGATTACGATTATGTCATTTCCCGTATGCCGGACTTTGCCTTTGCTTACTACAACAAGGCCAACCTGCTCTGTCAACAGCGGGATTTCCAAAGTGCCATTGCCTACTACACCAAAGCCATTGCGATTGATTCGGACTTTGCGGAAGCATATTTCAATCGCGGTTTGACCCATATCTTCATTGAAGAAACAGAGCAAGGCATTGAAGACCTCAGTCACGCCGGCGAACTGGGAATTTATCAGGCGTATAACTTAATCACAAGGTTTAAATAGCAGACCCTTACCCCGACCCTTTCCTGGGTGTACAATATGAAAAAAGGATATCTTGTTATAGTATGTTTGTTATTCTTCCTTCCCTTTGAGGGAAGGCAAGGATGGGTCTCTGCGCAACTTATTTATGAGGTTTCCGGCAATAGTTCCAAGGCACCTTCGTATATCTTGGCTACCAATCGGATGGTAGATATTCAGTTTTTGGACACGATACCGAATATCTTTCAGTACTTCGGTCGCTGCAACAAAGTGATTACCGAATTTACCATGCAGGACTATGAGGCGATTAGTGCCTTACGGCAGGCAGCCCTCCTACCCGACTCGGTCAAACTGACCAATTTCTTCTCCGAAACCGAATACCAAAATATAGACCAGGCTTTGCTGCTCACCTTGGATATGGGCTTGGATAAACTCTGCCGTATGAAGCCGTCCTATTTGTGCGAGTTATACCGCACCGAACTATTCCGCAAATGGTTGGATTACAACGAAGAACGCTCAATGGAAGCCTTTTTTGAAGTCGTTGCCCAGCAGAAGAACATGCCTATTTATGGTTTGGATAAGATTGGCGAAACGATGTATATGCTCTTTGACCGCGAGCCTTTCCATCAGCAATGCAAAGACCTGAAACATGTCATTGACTATCCCGAGTTGGAGGTACGACAAGAGCGTATCCTTGCCGACATGTATCGCAACGGCAAGTTGACGGATATAATTTATCAGGTAACCGGTCCGGACAACAGCACCTCTATCTCGTATTCGGATTATCAGGTCTATGCCCAACGCAATATAGAATGGGTAAAACGCCTTGCCCCCTATCTGAAAGAAGGCAAAGCGTTTATCACACTCAATTGCATCTATTTAGGCGGAGAGAAAGGTCTTCTCGCCCAACTGCGTGCCGCCGGTTACAAAGTTAAGCCGGCCAACAAAGGAGTAAGAGCCAAATAGCAGGCGTAGCCAATAACAGGCTGTCAAAACGGTCCAAAGCGCCACCATGACCGGGCATGATGTTACCCGAATCTTTCACGCCAATCGTGCGTTTCATCAGACTCTCCATCAAATCCCCCAACGTACCGAAACCGCTGATAAGCACGGCAAAAAGCAAAGCAAACGTGCATGTCGGCAGCCAACCTGCTTTGTACAATATCCAACCGCCCAACAGGGCAAAGAAGACACCGCCAATCAGCCCTTCCCAACTCTTGTTGGGACTGACACGGGGGAACATCTTGTGATTACCGCCCTTGCGTTTACCCATCGTGCATCCCACTATATATGCTCCTGAATCGTTCACCCAAATCAGGATAAAGAGCGACAGCAGCAGGAACGGACCTTTGGGCACGCTGTCAAAGCCGTTAAAGCCCGAATAGGCATAGATCTTGGTCATCAGCGCAAACGGCAAGGCTATCATCACCTGACTGACCAATATATTGCCCCAGTTACGGATGGGATTTTCGGCTTTAAGGAATAATTCCGTTATCAGCGTCAGCATCAACAATCCGCCATAAACGGTACGGGACAGCCATGTAGTCAACCCGCCGTTGCAGTAATAGGCAGCAAACAGCACCCCCGCCAATAGCATGGGCAAGACGGTTTGTAAGACGGTGCCTTTGGCCGGAGTGCCCTCTACATGAGTCATCAAATGCATAAACTCATGCACCGTCAGCATAGACAGGACCAGGAAAACGACTCCGAAATAATACGGATGCACCAAGATGGAGCTGATGACCAGCGCGGCATATACCGTGGCAGACAACGTACGTGTAACAAAATTATTCATAATAAGTATCTTTTGTGGGCACAAAGGTACACTTTTTTTTGCATATATGCAAATATTATTTTATTTTGAATTAAGAATTTTGAATTAAGAGAGGTGCGGGAGACTAAAAAAATATCGGTACACAGATTAAAAATCTATTTCATAGCAAGAAAAGTTTGCTAATATCAGAAATATTTTATACCTTTGCAGTCGCAAAGGAAAATGCGACATATTTGATACATTATGCAGAATAAATTGATGGAAACAAGTATTATGGACCCCGAAGAACAGGAGATGGTGAATTATATCCTAAACCTGATTCCGGAGGAAGATAAACAAGGCATCGGCCAAGACGAAGTGCTATTCGTGCTGGACGCTATGGACGATTTCTTGGAAGAAAAAGGTCTGCTGGAATACGACGAAAAAACCGACGAGGTAATCTATCTGGACGGCGACGTAGATGAGACAGAACAATTGCAATACGTCCTCAACGAAGCCCAAAAACAGCATATTGTGCTCACTTCCGTACAGATTCAACTCATCATGGACGGCGAGAAAGAATACGGTATTGAGCAGGGGTATTATGAAGATATTGATTAAGATATTATCCCTACTCCCGATGTGCGTGCTATACGCATTGGCAGACGGACTAATCTATCCGCTGATGTTTTATGTCGTGCGCTACCGGCGTAAGTTGTCGTACAAAAACATACGCGAATCCTTCCCTGAAAAATCCGAAGACGAAATTCGCACCATTCAAAAGCGTTTTTATCATCATCTGAGTGATGTGATTGTGGAGATAGTCAAGTCCTATCGTGCTTCCAAAGAAGATATGGAACGAAACATAACGTTCCTAAACTTAGACCTCTTACAGCAATTGGCACAGCAATTAGGCGGCGTCATTACCATGCTCGGTCACATAGGCAACTGGGAATACACCGCTGATGTACAACGCAGATGGACAGACCCTTCTATTCAGCATTATAACGTATATCGTCGGCTGAAAAATACCTCATCAGATACTGCCATGACGCAGTTGAGAGAAAAGCGCAGCGGTAAAGGAAGTTGCATCGAGAAGAACAGTTTACTGCGGCACTTGATTCGCATCAAACAGTCCAAGCAAAAGTTTACATTAGGTCTTATCGCCGACCAAAAACCGTCGCCGGGAAATGACTATTATTGGACTGATTTCTTGAATCACGACACAGGCTTTTTGGGAGGAGGCGAAGTGCTGGCTCGCAAATTCGGACTCGGTGTCGTTTATGTGCATATCACATCGCCCAAACGGGGACAATACATTGCACGCGTGGATTTAATCACCGATAATCCCGCCCAAACAGACCCCTACTATATCACCGAACAATTTGCCCGCCGACTGGAGGCCAATATACGTGAACAGCCGGAGTTGTGGTTGTGGACACATAATCGTTGGAAATGGAAAAGAGATGTAGTATAGTCATATTGAATTGGAATGGCGCAGATATGTTGCGTCAGTACTTGCCATCCGTTATTCAACACACCCATATCCCGGACACCGAGATTGTGGTGGCGGATAACGGCTCAACCGATGATAGCATAAGTGTCTTGCAATCTTCGTTTCCGGAAGTTCGTATCATTCAGTTGGACAAGAATTACGGCTTTGCCGAGGGTTACAACCATGCCTTACAGGAAGTGGATGCCGAATACACCATACTGCTCAATTCAGATGTAGAAGTGACTGCCGGTTGGTTATTGCCCCTCATCAGTTATATGGACGCCCATCACGATGTAGCGGCATCTATGCCCAAAATTCGTTCGGCGTTGCGTCGTGACGAGTTTGAGCATGCCGGTGCCGCAGGAGGTATGATGGATAGTTTGGTTTATCCCTATTGCCGGGGGCGGATATTGAACTACATTGAAAAAGACCAAGGTCAATACGACACCGTCATTCCTGTTTTTTGGACCACGGGCGCGTGTATGTGCGTGCGCACGAGTATATATAAGGAGTTGGGCGGATTGGATAACGATTTCTTTGCACACATGGAGGAAATAGACCTTTGTTGGAGAATGCAATGCCGTGGTTATCAACTTGTTTGTATTCCTCAATCGACTATTTATCATCTGGGCGGCGGGTCGCTGCATTACGAGTCACCACGCAAGACCTATCTCAATTTCCGCAACTGCCTATTGATGCTTTATAAGAATCTGCCTCGTCGCCGACTGTTCGGGGTGTATGCTGCACGTTTTGTGCTGGATTATTTGGCTGCCTTACACCTGTTATTGACTGGACATACTTCGAATGCTACCGCGGTGTTACAAGCCAGAACAGATTTTTGGCGCATGCGCAAGGGCTTCAAAGACAAACGCCACGAGAATCTAAAAAAAGCAACCGTCCCCTATCCGGAAACGATTGCTAAACGCAGTATCATCTTTGATTACTATTTCCGCGGTAAGCGGCAATAAATCAATCCGTTACTTAATACGCAAGGCAATTATCCAATGCCTTAGTAATGGCGTCTTTATCCATTTTCTGACCGATAAAGACCAGTTTTTGCATACGGTCCCCGTATTGCTCATCCCAGTCGCGTTGCAGGATAGGATCTTGTGCCATCATCTGCATCAGTTCTTCCTTCGGCATCGTAGCATAGAACTCACCACATTGCTTCAAATTGAACTGTTTACCGGCCTGCTCAAACAAATAGCACATGTCATATTCGTCTTCAAAATAGCACATGCCTTTGCAACGAATGACGGTTTTAGGCCATTGCCGAGCCACAAAATCATCGAATAAACCCAATTTGAACGGCTTACGTTGATAGTAAACAAAGGTGTCAATGCCATACTCGTATGCCTCACCATGTTCTTCGTTGTGGTTGTGGTTGTCGTTATCGTTATCGTTGTCGTTCTCAACATCGCCTTCAACACCCTGCAACCAAGCCGCCGAACCTGCCACTTCGTCAAAGTTAAAAGCATTGGTATTCAGTATTTTATCAAAGGCCACATCGCAGTAATTGGTCTCGATAATCTCTGCCGTCGGTTGGATGGCACGAATGACTTGTTTGAGGTAATTCAACTCGTCTGAGGTCAGTTCATCCGCCTTGTTGAGCAAGATGATATTACAGAACTCAATCTGCTGAATGACCAAACTTGCCAAATCATCTTCTTCCAAGTCGGTGCGTTTCAGTTCGTCACCCATCTGGAACTCGTCTTTGAGCCGTTTGGCATCCACAACGCTGACTATGCAATCCAACTTGGGGGCAGGATCTTCGGTGAAAGGCACCATACGACGGTACGAACAAATCGTTTGGGCAATCGGTGCCGGCTCGCATATACCACTCGCCTCAATAACGATGTAATCAAACTTTTTAGCCACGCACAAATCGTGCAATTGTTGCACCAAATCCATTTTGAGCGTGCAGCAGATGCAGCCGTTACTGAGCGACATCAGGTTGGCGTCTTTTTCCTTGGCAACACCACCCTTTTCAATCAAGGCGGCATCTACATTTACCTCACCTATGTCATTGACTATCACAGCAAACCGTATCCCCGCCTGATTGGCGAGAATACGGTTTAACAAGGTCGTTTTACCACTGCCCAGATAGCCTGTCAGCAGTAATACAGGAACATTATTAGTATCCACAACTTTCTAATTTAGCCATGTACTCGTTTGCCAGTTCAGTCTGACCATACGAGTTCATATTTCGACAAACATATTCCAAAATAGCCATTTGGTGTTGCAATGTACCATCCACCGCTTTGCGTTGCTCGCGGTTCAGGCTCTTGCCCCATTCCAAGTACTCTACACTATTGTCAGCCACAGCCGTCAACAAGCGATTGGCTTTTTCCGGTTGCTGCAAGAAATAGTACAACGAGCCCATCGTAATGGAGGTCGTTTCGTACGGGACATTATAGCCCGGCAACATCTCATCTGCATAATCCAGTACTTCAATGGCTTTTTCGCGTTTACCCTCGCGAACCAACGCCTCAGCCAGTTGGGCAAACATCATACGATGTGTGCGGCACATACGCATGGTGTTCTCGTCAATATAAATACCCGGCTTGTTCATATTGCCATAACGGAACTTATGCATCATATTGTCATACATGACATCGGTATTGACGCGCTCCTGACCATCAGCACTGCGATTGGGTGTAATACGATAAGCCATACCACAGTTCTCAAAGTACGGTTCCAAGCCAAGATAATAGTCGTTTCCAACGGTGACAGCAAAATAGATGGGGCGTTTCCAACCATCTTTGGCAATGTTCTGCAACATCTCCATAATCATCATTTCGCTGCGCGTATAGCGGCGTGCCGATTTGATAGGAATAGGTTCATACCCCGGATTATCAATGTATAACTGATTGCTCGGGATATAATTCTCACCTTCCATTTTGGTACGCGGGTCGTCCGAACGGACAAAATCAAAGGCATTCTCTACCGAAATAGGTTGCCCTACTCTATTCTCCGTCATGACCACTTCGTTGGTGCCTTGCATATAGTCCTTATACTCCCAATTGATCGGTAGTGCCGAACTTTCGTAATACGGGCGTTTCATTTGGTCAATATACCAGTCGGTTTGCAGATAACTCAGGTTACAAACGCGAATATCTTCGCCTTCGCCTTCAACCTCCTGGTTATACCACAAGGGGAAGGTATCATTATCTCCGTTGGAGAAAATGATGGCATCTTTCTCGCAAGATCGCAAATAGTTAGCGCCAAAGTCTCGGCAGCAGAAACGGTCCGAGCGGTCGTGGTCATCCCAGTTTTGACTTGCCATTTGAGCCGGTACCAAAAGGCAAACAAGCGTGACCAGAGTAGCCACGATAGCCTTGCCGGTCTCATTTTGCATTTTTTCGGTCAACCACTCATAGAGAGCCATAACAGCCAGACCAATCCAAATGCAGAACGCATAGAAACTACCGGCATACGCATAGTCTCGTTCACGCGGCTGATAAGGTGTCTGATTCAGGTATATAACAATAGCCAAACCGGTCAAGAAGAAGAGCAGGAACGTAATGGTGAAGTTCTTACCGCCACCGTTTTTCTTGCCTAATTGCCAAATAATACCAATTATTCCCAATAGCAAGGGTAACATATAATAGACATTGTGTCCTTTGTTCTCTCTCAACTCCGTCGGCAGTAATTCCTGATTGCCGAGACGAGCATTATCAAACCACTTGAAACCGGCCAACCAGTCACCTTTGGTCAAATCTCCATAACTCAAAATATCATTTTGACGTCCGGAGAAATTCCACATAAAATAGCGCCAGTACATGAAATTGACCTGATAACGGAAGAAGAAACGCAGGTTTTCAGCAAAGGTGGGTACGTACTCCGTCTTTTTCTGACCGCAATAGTCATAACGCACACGTTTACCCT
>JAGHSG010000151.1 GCA_018066005.1 Bacteroidales bacterium
GGGTATGGAGCAGATGATTGCGAGCGTTATCCAAATACCTTCGGCGAACGTGACGCAACCCGATAGTATTCAGTTCTTTGGCGAATACTGCAAACGCTATTGCAATCCCCTTGTTCGCCAGCATGCCAACAACCTGTTGAGCGGTGAATCGGACAAGACCCGCCAACGCATAGCGCAGTCTATTGATTCGGGAACAATTGTCCATCGGGAATTATGGAAAATGTCCCAGTTGGATAAGGCCGACTTGTTGGATTTGAGCGATGAATTGGCACGGTGGAAGATGTCCCAGCCCGATAATCAACACCTCTTATTGACATACACGCGCAAGCGCAACCTGTTAGGCATCGTCAAAGCCACCGAGTTGCACAGTTTATTGGTGGATAATAGCGCTTCGTTGCAGACATCCGTGCAGGATGTCCATGTCCAACTGTTCCTCCCGTTCAGTATTCGTATCAAGGACCAAGACTTGGGATGGCTCAACCTGCTCAATATGGATGACGAACGCATTGAGAAGTTCAGACTGAAAAAGGGCGACCTCACCATACATTTTGAAACGCGTTACATACATCAAGACGGCATCTTGCTGCCGCAAGAGAAAATAATGCATGTACAAGGCGTCTTGGAAGATAATAAGAAGCACCAACTGCCTTGCGAGTTATGGGGCAGTCAGCACATAACAACGATGCAGACGGAAGGTGTTACGCCTATTAAGAAATATAAAAAAGGAATGAAAGTAGAACGGCTAACCGTTCCTATTTACTAATGAACGAATATCCGAGTATATTATTGGGTGAAGCGGTCAATCAGTTCGCGTCTTTGCCTGGGATGGGACGCAAAACGGCTTTGCGACATGTGTTGACGTTACTCAAACGCTCCGACGCCGAAGTGGAACATTTTGCCACGTCTTTGACACGACTGAAAAAAGAAGTTCATTACTGCCGCAAGTGTCATAATCTGAGCGATACAGACCTCTGTCCTATCTGCTCATCCATCCATCGCAATCAGCAACTTATCTGCGTGGTGGAGAATATACGTGATGTTATGTCCATTGAGAACACCGGTCAGTATAACGGTCTGTATCATGTCTTGGGCGGCGTTATATCGCCTATGGACGGGGTAGGACCGAAGGATTTGGAGATAGACTCGCTGATTGAACGTATCATTCCGGAGAATATACAGGACGTCATTTTGGCGCTGCCCACGACGATGGAGGGGGACACGACCAATTTCTATATCTACCGCAAGATGTCCCAACTGACTGCTTCTTGTCGCGTCAGCCAGATAGCACGGGGTGTGGCGGTTGGAAATGATATTGAATATACCGACGAAATAACCTTGGGTAAGTCGATTATTAACCGAACGGAATATAAAGCATAATATGAAAAAACTCAATCTCTATTATTACGGCATGCTTGTCTTGGCATGTGTAGCAGCCACGGTGGCGTACCTTCTGATTATGAAGGACGTCGTGCGTCCTATTGACCCGTTGAGCCAATTGGGACAGGTCATCCAATACATCATTATCTTGGATGCTATTGTGACCATACCTCTGGGCTTGTGGTGGCATAAACGTACCTGTAAAAAACTGATAGGTATGGAAGACCAGCAGGCGCAAGAAGCGGCGTATTGTCATTCGGCCAAGTGGCGTATTATCTTGGTTAGTAACGCTATGGTCTTAGGTATAGCCGCTTTCTATTTGTTAGGCGCATACCAATCTATGTTGTGGTTAGCGGGGATATCTGCTATCGGCTGGTACTTCGCCAAACCCACCGAAAAGAAAATGTTTATGGAACTCCAACCCGAATCCTACTAAACTTGTTACAATATGATTATCGCAGTTGATTTTGACGGAACGATTGTGGAACATGCTTATCCGGCAATTGGTAAGCCTATTCCATTTGCTATTGATACCCTCAAACGCCTTCAGAAAGAAGGGCACCAGATTATTTTGTGGTCTGTACGTGAAGGGCAGTTATTAAAGGATGCCGTTGATTATTGCCATGAACGCGGCTTTGATTTCTTTGCCGTGAATAGCAATTTCCCGGAAGAAACGGAAATTCACGATGGCAATACGGCGCGTAAACTGACGGCGGAAGTGTTTATTGATGACCGCAATTTAGGTGGTCTGCCTGATTGGGGAATTATTTATCAGATGATTCATAGCGGAAATGCCTTGCAACCCATACCTCGCGAGGGTATTATTGAGCAGGAGATTCCCCGTCCTAAGCAAAGTTTCTTACAGCGTCTCTTCTCATGATTCGTTTGCGCAAAATAGAACCTGCCGACTTGCCGTTTCTGTACCGATGGGAGAACGACGCGGATGCTTGGAGCGATGGCTCTAATCATAACCCTTTGTCGCAGAAGGACTTGCGTGACTATATACAAGCTTCTACGGGTGACATTTATAAGGATGGCCAGTTGCGGTTAGTCATAGAGTGTTCGTTGTCGGAAGATGACACTCAAACGACCACAATAGGTTGTGTGGATCTTTTTGATTTGGACCCGCGTAATGCACGTGCATCCGTCGGTATCTATATCGCTCCTGATTATCGTGACCGAGGGTGGGGAAGTATGGCTTTGGACGAGTTAGCCCGATACGCTTTTGGCTTCTTGCATTTGCGCACGTTGTATGCCGTGGTGTCGCAGACCAATAAGCCGAGTTGTGCTATCTTCCAAAAAAGTCAGTATATCTCTTCGGGGCAGTTGACGCAATGGACCTTGGAGGGCGACGCTATTTTATTTATTAGGAACAATGAAAATAGGATTTGATCATAAGCGTTATGTGCAGATACAGTCGGAGCATATCCGTCAGCGGATAGCCCAGTTTGGCAATAAACTGTACCTTGAATTGGGTGGCAAACTCTTTGATGATAACCACGCCAGTCGTGTCTTGCCCGGCTTTCAGCCCGATAGCAAACTCAGTATGTTGGCGCAACTGAGTGAGCAGTTGGAGATTATTATCGTCATCTCTGCGTTGGATATTGAGCGTAACAAAGTCCGTCAGGACTTGGGTATAACTTATGACGAAGATGTCTTGCGTCTGCGTCAGGAGTTTATGGACCGCGGTTTTTTGGTTTCCGGAGTGGTTATTACGCACTACAATGGCCAGACGTCTGCCGAACTCTACCGTGAACGCCTCTCGCGTGTGGGCGTGCGCTCGTATGTGCATTATACGATTGAGGATTACCCGCATAATGTGTCGCTGATTGATTCTGAGGACGGTTTTGGGCGGAATGACTATATCGAGACCACGCGCCCGTTGGTCGTTGTCACGGCTCCCGGTCCGGGTTCGGGCAAGATGGCGGTCTGCCTCAGTCAGTTATACAACGAGCATCAGCGGGGTATACAGGCAGGTTATGCCAAGTTCGAGACCTTCCCTGTGTGGAACTTGCCGTTGCAACACCCGGTTAATGTGGCGTATGAGGCTGCTACGGCTGACTTGAACGATGTCAATATGATTGACCCCTACCACTTGGAAGCGTATAATAAGGTGGCGGTTAATTACAACCGTGATGTGGAGATTTTCCCCATCTTGAATGCGATGTTTGAGGGTATATATGGCACTAATCCCTACCAGTCGCCTACCGATATGGGTGTCAATATGGTGGGAACCTGCATATCGGATGATGAAGTTTGTCAGGAAGCGTCCAAGAACGAGATTGTGCGACGCTATTTCAATACGTTGAATCGTTTTGCGGACGGACTGTGTAGCGAGGCGGAAGTGAATAAGATTGCCTTGCTCATGAAACATCTGAAAATAACTACGGACATACGTCGAACCGTTACGGCTGCGCGTCAGCGTAAGGAGGAGACGGGGCACACGTCCTCGGCTATTGAGTTGAGTGATGGCACTATTGTCTGTGCCAATTCGGGCGACTTGTTAGGCTGTAGTGCTGCGCTGATTTTGAATGTGACCAAACATTTGGCGGGGATTGACCATGAACTGCGACTTATTCCGCAGGAGATGATTGAACCTATCCAACATACCAAGGTGCAATGTCTGGGTGCGAAGAACCCTCGTCTGCATACCGATGAGGTGTTGGTGGCTTTGAGTGTGCTGAGCCGACATAACATGCATTGCCGCCATGCGTTGGAGCAACTGCCCAAACTGCGTGGCTGTCAAGTACATAGCACCATTATGCTGGGTGAAGTGGATAAACGTATCTTCAATAAGTTAGGTATTCAGTTCACTTGTGACCCGGTGCATAAAAAAGACGCCACCCCGATTCACCGGTTATAGGTACGGATTATATTCTTTCTCATGCCCTATGGTAGTCGGATAACCATGCCCGGGATACACTTGTGTATCGTCGGGCAGTTTTTTTAGTATCTCCAACGAACGGATTAGGGTAGGCATGTCTCCTCCGGGCAGGTCGGTGCGACCTATGGACTCCTGAAAGAGTGTGTCGCCGGTGAATAGCACTTTCTCTTTCTCGAAGTAGAAGCACACGCTATCTTCCTTATGCCCGGGCGTCGGTATAGAGACCCACTTTGGTCCTCCCTCAAAGGGAGGAATGGATTGCGTTTGATAGTCTATGATGGGTAGGCTGGGAAAGTGGGTTTGGAGGCACTCTAAGCCACAAATATGGTCGGGGTGTCGGTGTGTGATTAGTATTGCTACGGGTGTCAGTTGGTGTTCTTCCAGGTAGTCTAATACGCGTTTCTCTTCTTTCTCCCCGTACATCCCGGGGTCAATAATGATGCACTCGTGCGTGGCGCATTTATCGGAGTGCTCGGAAGCACCATCGTCAACTTCTACGATGTACGTACATTCCCGATAGGGGTTGCAATAAAAAGTCTTGATAGTCATAGGTTTTTACATTTTGCTTCTATATAACTAATTGTTCTTGACAAAAACCGAAATCCACCCCTTGTGGTTGATGCCATGTCTTTGCAAGCCATTGATGCTGTCGTTGTCTGCAAATCTTAATGAGCCGGCTCCCTAATCTTTTCCGCCACCTACATCATTCCCTATCGGGTGACCATCCACCCCAAGGCTATAAACATCGCTTCGCTTCAAAAACAATTTCATCAAGTCATCATTTAGCCACGCAGTGGCGGTTCAAGCGCGGTAGCGCAATGGTTTATCGTCTTGAAGAGGATGATGCCT
>JAGHSG010000131.1 GCA_018066005.1 Bacteroidales bacterium
ATATATTGTATATAAGAAAAGTAATTGTAAAACTAAATAAACACAAGTTATGAAAAAAGGTATAATCATTTTTATGATGGGTATGTTTACCCTTCATCTTGGTGCCCAGACCTATAATGGCGGCACATGGTATTCTGCTTTTGATGCATCAGAACATTCTGCAAGCACATCTAATGTAAGTGGTGTGAAACTTTCTTCTATCAAGGTTTTTTCTCCGACATTAGGTCGAGTGTATTTAGACACATATATGACGGTGTCAGGAGAGTTGTCACACACTAAACCTGAAGGTTATACTATTAAAGTGGGTAATGTAGAAATATCTACTTCCGATGACCAAGCTAAAGGTGCAGTTTCAGGTTCTTGGGGGAAAGAAAGATATACCTATATTCAAAATTGTACCAATATGGGATTCCCCCAAAATGCAAGTTCTTCTGTGGACGTCAAGTATGTCTATAAAGCATATAATGCATGGCGTGATGTTTATGTCAAAAACGTCCGCATTCCTCTTGCTCAACATATCCTGCTGGCTGATGGTACGTATGGTACGACGGCTTATACGGAGCCATTTGATTTTGGTTCTGTGGCATGGGGTGCAACGGCTGCGACTGTAGATGAGGTTGCCCTTCGTTCGTTCCTAACAAATGGCAATATTACTATCAGCAGTTCCGATGCGCAAATCTTCCGTATCAATTCGGCAGATAACACATCCTCTGTGACCTACAATGTAGGTGCTAATGCTTGTGCCAGCACCAATGGTGCAGCAGGACAAGCATGTGCCGATGGTGTGTTAGGTGATATTAACCTCTACGGATTTAAGATTTATTTCTGTCCGCAAGAGGCAAAGGAATATAATGGTACAATCACCATTACCGATGGTACGAACACGGCTACTGTGGCTGTTAAAGGTACAGGTTTGAAACATGACCAAACCATTACATTTGCACCTGAAACACCTATATATGACACCGCTACGATTGCTCTTGCTACGGCATCAAGCAATTTGAAACCGTCTTATACATTCTCTCCCGAAGGTGTTGTATCTTTCAATGGCGAGAAAATGGTGATTGCAACTCTTTCTGCTCCTGCTCAAGTAACAATTACCGCTTCTCAAGATGGTAACGATTATTACAACGCAGCAACGCTGGTGGAGCAGACGATTACCATCTATCCTTCTAAGACTTTTGGAGAGGACTCTGCTTTTGTTTGCCCGAATGATTCGGTGGAATATGATGGCAAGTACTATCAAGTCGGTGTGTATGAGAATGTTCTTCTTTCCGTTAAGAACCAATACGGAAGCGACTCTCTCGTTACTTTTGTAGTAAAAGAGTTGCCGACATATTTGTTTGAGGAATATAAGACGATGTGGGTTGGTAAAGACAGCACTTGGCGAGGGAAAGATTTATCCGGTTATGCTATAGGTGAATACATCCTTTATGACAGTTTGCAAACCGTAGCCGGTTGTGACTCGGTTTATCAGCTGATGTTGACGGTTAATGCTTTGCCTACTGTTTACGGCAAAGACTCTGCTTTTGTATGTCCGAATGACTCTGTTGAGTATCACGGCATCCATTACAAAGTAGGTGAGTATGAGGTTACATTAACCAACTGGTTAGGTGGTGATTCCATTGTTACCTTTACGGTGAAGGCGTTGCCAACCTATCTGTTTGAGGAATATAAGACGATGTGGGTTGGTAAAGACAGCACTTGGCGAGGGAAAGATTTATCTGGTTACGCTATAGGTGAATACATCCTTTATGACAGTTTGCAAACCGTAGCCGGTTGTGACTCGGTTTATCAACTGAAGTTGACTGTTACCAAAGTTGAACAAACCATAACGTTTGAACTTCCTACAGATACCATCAAAGTAGAAGAAATACTTGAATTATCAGCAGAGGCAACCTCCGGACTGACCGTTACGTATTCCTTTAGTGCGGATAGTTTGATTGATTTTGGCGAGAATGTTCTTGTTGCTCTTCTTCCGGGTGAACTAATCATTACGGCTACGCAAGGGGGAGATGATACTTATGCGGCTGCAGAACCCGTATCGCGTACGTTAACGATTGTAACCGGTACACTAACGGATGTTCGTGAAATACCTAACGCACAACCTAAAGCCGTTAAGTTGATGTACAAGGGGCAACTCTTTATCTTGCGTGATAACCAATACTATAATGTGCAGGGTTCACGCGTGCGTTAAAGGCAACGTTGAATATCTTCGTAGGTGAATCCGCGTTGTGATAAAAATCGAAGGAGCTGCTCTCGAGTGGCTCCTTTTTTGTGAGATGCTACCTTGCGTAATACGGTAAAATAGTCCTGTTCATCGATATTTTCGAGGGCTTCGTCTATGATGGAGTCTTCGATTTTTTTTGCCCGTAGTGCGTACGCAATCTTGACACGTCCCCATTTCTGAAAGTGCAGTTTGTCATGCACAAAGGCGTTGGCATAGCGCGAGTGGTTGATAAAACCGTGCTTTGTCAAGTGCTCAATTATCGTCTGTTCATCGGAAGAACTCGCACCCCATTGGCGCAGTTTGAGGCGCACATCTTCGACGCAATGCTCGGACGAGGCAGCATAGTGTTCTGCCTTAACAATCAATTCGTGCTGTGAGTATTCGGTCGTTTCCATAAGTGTCTTTTTGCAGATGTATATCGGTATAGCCCAATTCGTGTAACAGGGAGCAGAGGGCTGTGCCCATTTGTCGGTTAATCTCAAAGAACAGATAAGGTGCTTTTTTGAGCGATGCGATGCGGCGATAATAACGCAGCGGGTCATCGTCCGGCACGAAAAGAGCCGTGTGCGGTTCGTAGTTGAGGACGTTGTTTTCCATCGTTGCTTTCTCGCTTTCCATCACGTATGGCGGATTACTTACGATGACGTCAAAATCCTTGATTTCATCGGAAAATATATCGCCAAGAATAAAGTCTATTTGTACGTGATTGCGTTGGGCATTCTCTTGGGCAACTGCCAATGCTTCCGGCGATATGTCCATGGCGGTTACCGACCACTCGGGGTGCCGCTTCTTGATGGCAATGGCTATACAGCCGGAACCGGTACCGATATCCAAGATATTTAGGGGGCAAATCGGGGGGAGATAATAGGGTGAGGTTCCTATAAAAGCAGGTGTTAAACCGGCATTTATCTCTCGGCACACCGTCTCGACCAGTTCTGCCGTTTCGGGACGGGGAATAAGGGTGGCGGGAGTAACGCGCAAATCCAATCCGTACCACTCGGTATGCTCAAAAATATACTGAATAGGTTCTTTTTTCAAAATTCTTTGCAAAATTACTTTGTAATTTGGAATTTTTTTTGTAACTTTGCAGCCCATTAGCAATTGGGTACGTGTTATTCCTATGGATTCTTCAAGAATCCAGTACGCTAACTCCTGCGCTTCAGCCTGTGAATAGGTGGGGCAGAGGTCGGAAATAATGTCTTGAATAATAGTATCCATGTGGGGCGATTTTGTAAATCGTCTGCAAAAGTACAAAAAAATGTTGGATTATCCAAAATATATTGCAAGAACTTTGCATTTGGCGCGGTTAGGCTGCTATTATGTGGCCCCCAACCCTATGGTCGGGGCTGTGTTGGTGAATAAAGATGGGAATATAATAGCCGAGGGATGGCATAAGCAGTTTGGAGGTCCGCATGCGGAGGTGGAATGCGTAAGGAATTATGAATTAGGAATTAAGAATTACGAGAAGTTGGAGGAGTGTACGCTGTTTGTCAATTTGGAGCCGTGCAGCCATTATGGCAAGACGCCGCCATGTGCCAAGATGATTATAGAAAAAGGTGTGGGACGTGTGGTGGTAGGTTTGTTGGACCCTAATCCGCTGGTGGCAGGCAAAGGCGTACAGATGTTGCGCGATGCCGGTATAGAAGTGGTGGTGGGCGTGATGGAGAAGGAATGCCGCGAATTGAATAAACGCTTTATATGCCTGCACGAGAAAAAAAGACCGTACGTCATCCTGAAATGGGCACAGACCAAAGATGGATACTTGGACAAGTTTAGAGTTGAGAGTTTAGAGTTTAGAGAAGGACCGCTGGTTATTTCGACAGCGTGGACGAAACAGTTGGTGCATCAGATGCGGGCGGAGAATATGGCTATCTTGGTGGGGTCGGGTACGGCTCTGGCAGACAATCCCGGACTGAAAACAACACGTTGGCCGGGCAGGAATCCAATTCGCGTGCTATTGGACAGACGCGGCAGAGTGCCGATGAACAGTAAGATTTTTTCCGATGATGCCGAGACCATCGTGTATCGCGATAATACGGAGTGGCAATATGTGTTGGGTGATTTGGCGAAGCGAGGTATCCATTCGGTGATGGTGGAAGGCGGTGCCGAGATACTGAACATGATTATTCAGGACGGCACGTGGGATGAGATGCATATTGAGGTGAGTGACAAAGCACTGGGCGAGGAAGGCGTGCCGGCCTCCAAAGTGTCGTTGCCGCTGCAACCCAAACAGATAATAGACGGACATTATATTTATGAGCTTAGAGGACGCGAGTAAAACTCGCTACAGTTCAGAGTTTAGAGGTTAGAGAGATGAAAAAAATACTATACATATTAATTATAACGTTGGCGAGTTGTTCGCTGATACCGACTGAACACAGCGAGAACGTGGTGGCTGAACTGAACGGGGTGCGGTTGTTGCAGAGCGAGTTGGATCAGGTGACTGCCCCCGCCCTGGATGCCGAAGACAGTGCCGCCATCGCGGACACGTACATCCGCCAGTGGGCTACGAACATATTGTTATACGACGAGGCACAAAGTCGCACCTCGGAGGAGTTGGAATCGCTGGTGGCGGAGTATAAGCGCTCGTTGTATGTGCATGAATATGAACAACGTCTGGTGGCTAAACATCAGCCGAAAGAATGGCCGGACTCCTTGATGCAACAGGTGTATGAGCAGTACCAAAGCCGTTTGCAGTTGCGCGAACATATCATTCGTGGGGTGTTTATGGTCGTTCCCAAAGGTACACCCCAATTGGCACAGTTGCGTACGTGGTTGAAGAAAATGACGGATAAAAATGTGGATAAGATAGAGAAATACGCTTTCCAATACGCTTCCGGGTATGAATTATTCCCCGATACGTGGCGGACTGCCAATCAGGTGCTGCTGTTTATGCCGGTGGATGCGGAGCAATTGGAGAAACAATTGCGTACCAAGCAGCAGATTGAAGTAGAAGACTCCACATCCGTCTATTTGTTGCAGGTGACGGACAAACATTTTGCCGGCGAGACGATGCCGCAAGACTATGCACGCGGCGCCATTGAGCAGATATTGCTGAATCAATGGCAGGTAACGTTTTTGGAACAGAACAGAAAAGAATTATACGACGAGGCAGTACGCTTCAATAAATTGAAACGATATGAAAAATAAACTTATAGGCCGTTGGGCTTGCGTGATGATGACCCTGTTGGGATGCCTGCCGTCTGTTTGGGCAGACAACATCATTGATGAAGTAATATGGATTGTGGGCGATGAAGCCATCTTGCGAAGCGAGGTGGAAGAGGAGCGTTTGCGTGCGCAGTACGAGGGACAAGAGATAAAAGGTGACCCCTATTGCGTTATCCCGGAGCAGTTGGCTATTCAGAAATTGTTTCTGCATCAAGCCGAATTGGACTCGGTGGAAGCCAACGAGTCAACAGTCAGCCACCAGGTAGATATGCGAATGAATTATTACATCAGTCAGATTGGTTCCAAAGAGAAGATGGAGGAGTACTTCCGCAAGTCCCAAAGCGAGATACGCGAGGAACTGATGACGACCGTCCGCAATCAGATGATTATTCAGCAGATGCAGCAGAAACTGACCAGTCATATCAAACCGACCCCTGCTGAGATTCGTCGTTTCTATAACTCCCTTCCTGCCGATTCGATACCTACTATTCCGGCACAGGTGGAAGTGCAGATATTAAGTTTTGAGCCGGCTGTACCGCGCGAAGAAACGGAGCGTATCAAAAAGAACTTGCGCGATTTTACGGAGCGTGTGCAGAGTGGGAAAGCCGATTTCAGTATGTTGGCGCGTCTGTATTCTGAAGATACAGAGAGTGCCAAACGTGGTGGCGAATTGGGCTTTGTGGGCAGAGGTCAATTGGTGACCGAGTTCGCCGACGTGGCATTCAACCTGACCGATACCAAGAAAGTCAGCCGTATAGTGGAAACCGAATACGGATACCACATCATTCAGTTGATAGAGAAAAAAGGCGAGCGTATAAACTGCCGTCATATCTTGATGCGTCCGAGGGTGAGTGCGCAAGACAAAGTGAAAGCCCTGGAAAAATTGGACTCCATCAAAGCCATTATCCGGGACAGCGCCAATGCAACCTTTGAACAGGCGGTGCAACTGTTCTCCGAAGATAAAGAAACGGCCATGAATGCCGGTGTGATGATGAACCCCAACACGGGAGCCAGCAAATTTGAGTATCAGGACCTGCCTGCCGAAGTGGCTAAACAGATTTATTCGCTGCAAGTGGGGGAGATATCCGAGCCGTTTATCATGATGGACGAGCAGAAGAACAAAGAGGTGTGCGCGATTGTGAAACTCAAATCCAAGAACGAGATTCATAAAGCCAACCTGGTGGATGATTTCCAAATCCTCCGCCAGATGTTGGAGAATAAACTAAGCCACGAATTTGTGGAAGATTGGATAAAAAAGAAACAAAAAGAGACCTACGTCCACGTGGATGAGAAATGGCGGGGATGCGATTTTATGTACCCGGGATGGATTCATGAGGAGTAGAGTTTAGAGTTTAGAGATTAGAGATTAAAGATTAAAGAGTAGAGTTTGAAAAGATTCGTTGTTATATTAGTTTGTGTTTGTGCCGCGTGCGGAGTGTTGCGGGCACAGAACATGGTGTATCTGGAGCATTGCGAGACGTTAAGTTTTGACAAAAAACGCTTGCCGGATGCACAGTTATTGAAGGGTAATGTCTGCTTCCGTCACGAGGAGGCACTCATGTATTGCGACTCGGCGTATTTCTATTCTGTCACCAATTCGTTTGATGCCTTCGGTCACGTACGATTCGTTCAGGGAGATACCTTGGAGGGCTTTGGCGATGTGCTGTTCTACGATGGAAACACTAAGATAGCCCGCTTGCGGAGACATGTTAAGTTGATTCACCGTACTACGATTTTGCAGACGGATAGTATGAACTATAATCGTAATCTCAATTTGGCATACTATTTCTCGGGTGGCACGATAGAAGATAAATCGAATACATTATCTTCGGTGTGGGGCTCGTATTGCCCGACCAATAACCAAGCCGTGTTCAATACGAACGTGCATTTGCAAAACGAGTCGTTTACCTTTGATGCCGACACCCTTATCTATAATACGGAGACCAATGTGGCTACGTTGGTATGCCCGACGACGATTATTTATAAGGACGAAACAACCATCTTGTCATCCGACGGATGGTACAACACCAATACGGAACGAAGTATGCTATTGTCGCGAAGTCGTATTATCCATAATGACGGTAAGCAATTGACGGGCGATACTATTTATTACGACAAAAAAATAGGTCTGGGTAATGTGTTCGGACACATGGAGATGATGGATACCGCGCAGCACATGACTCTATATGGCAACTATGGCGTGATGCACGAAAACGAGAAATCCGGCTTCGCCACGGATAGCGCTTATCTGTTGGAGTGGTCACAGGAGAAGAAATCCTATATCCATGCGGATACACTGTTTACGGAAGAAGTTCCGGATACCCTACACGGCGATTCGTTATATCGTCAAGTGCGCGCTTTCTTCCACGTCAGAGCCTATAACGATGACTACCAATTCGTCTGCGATTCAATGGTGTATTGCGGCAGAGACTCTATTGTTACTATGTACCACGAACCGGTATGTTGGAGCGAAAATAACCAAATTTCTGCCGATACGATTTTTGTATATCTCAAGAACGGCACCATTGACTACGCCCACGGAGTAGGGTCTGCTTTGGGCATTAAACAGGAGGGAGCAGAGGAGTTTGACCAGTTGTCCGGCAAGGAGATGAAAGCTTTTATCCGGGACGGTCAGGTGAGAGAAGTGGAGGTCAACGGCAATGCCGAGACTGTTTTCTATCCGCGTAATGACGACAGCACATACGTGGGCGTGAATAAGTCGCAGAGCAGTTATGTCAATATGTTCTTGGAGAACAACAAGATTCACCATGTTCGGTTTACAACGATTACAACAGGCACGTTGTACCCATTGAATCAAATTGAGCAAAAAGATACACGATTGGTGGGTTTCTTCTGGGCTATTCAGGAGCGACCGACATCACCCATCAGCATCTTTGACCAACCGGCTCGTACGGAAAGACCTAAACAAAAAGCCGTTTCCGCTACCGAAGAAGAGGAGGAAGAAGAGACGCCCAAACAGGTTAAAGTTCAACGTAATAAACATAAAAAATAGATATGAAGAAAATTGTATTATCCGCATTGTTGCTAATGATTTCGTGGACTATGATGAAGGCAGAAGTTAGTCATGCCATCGGTCTGCAAGTCGGTTTTGAGAGACAGTTGTATATGCTGAACAGCCCGTCTGCCAAAGACGGCAAGACCCACCTGAACAAGGAACCGTTGAACGGCGCCAAACTCGGCTTTGTGTATGAAGCCACATTTATCAAGGGCTTTGGTCTATATACGGCATTGAACTATTCATTTACCGGACATACGAGTAATTGGGGAGTTATTGAAGTACCGGATAAAGTTGTTCCGGGACAATATCACCCGTCCTATCAGTACGAGTATAAATACAAAGCAGAAGCGCACACGTTGGATTTGAATTTGGAGTTCCAGTACAAATTTGAGATAGCCGGTAATACGTACTTGACACTTCTGACAGGACCTTCCGCCCAGTTCATTGCCAAATACGACGCCAAGGACTTTTTCCGGGACAAAATCTCGGGTCAGGAAATAGAAAAACTACCTATCTATGTCATTGGCTATAATGCCGATGAAATGGAGAAATATTACAAGCGTTGGAATGTCAGTTGGGGTATAGGAGCCGGATTTCAATACGACCGTTACTATTTGCGTTTCACGTACAACTTCGGTTTGGTTAATCCCTATACCAAGGATGCGTTCAAGGAGATGGATATCCCGTACGATTGCGAAGACCGCTTGACCCGCGGCCGTTTGGATGACTGGTCTATACGTTTGGGTGTGTTCCTGTGGAGTTCAGATAAATAATGATACCAAGAGATACCATTGATAGAGTTTTCTCGGCAGCCAAGATAGAGGATGTCATAGGAGATGTGGTGCCTTTGAAAAAAAGAGGTGCCAACCTGATTGGCTTATGTCCGTTTCACGATGAAAAAACGGGCTCTTTCACCGTGTCTCCCAGCAAGGGTATCTACAAATGTTTCGGTTGCGGCAAGTCCGGCAATGTGGTTGGTTTTGTCATGGAATACGACCAATGTACTTTCTTTGAGGCTATCCGCACGCTTGCCAAACGATACCATATAGAGATTGAAGAGCGCGAGTTGACCCAGGAAGAAAAGCAGAACGAGAATGACCGGGAGAGTATGTCCGTGGTCAATGAGTGGTGCAATACGTGGTTCCAAAACCAATTATGGGAGACGCAAGAGGGACAGGCAGTCGGTTTGAGTTACTTGCGGGCACGCGGTCTGCGGGACGACTCCATCCATAAATTCCAGTTGGGCTATTCGCCGGACAAGAGTTTATTGAGCATAGAAGCCAAGAAGGCCGGGTACGAGGAGAAATACCTGGTGAATGACTCACAAAATGCCCCTTATATAGGTACGGGAGTGTGCCTGAAAAGTGAAGACGGACGTTTGTACGACCGCTTCCATTCGCGTGTCATCTTCCCCTTCTTCTCCCTTTCGGGCAAGGTGATTGGCTTTGCAGGACGGTTGATGAAGCAGAATGACAAAGTAGGCAAGTATGTCAATTCACCCACTTCGCCGTTGTTTGAGAAGCATAACTGTCTGTACGGTCTGTTCCAAGCCAAGCAGGAGATTGTGCGGCAGAACCATTGTTATTTGGTGGAAGGACAGATGGATGTCATCTCTATGTTCCAAACGGGTATCAAGAATGTGGTGGCAAGCGGAGGAACATCGTTGACGCAACCCCAAATCAAACTTATGCACCGTTTTACCGACCGCATCACCGTGCTGTATGATGGCGATAAGGCGGGTATCAAAGCGGCTATCCGCGGAATAGATATGATTTTGGAAGAAGGTATCAAGGTGAAAGTTCTCCTGTTACCGGAGGGTGAGGACCCCGATTCGTTTGCCAAGTCTCATACGAGTGAAGAAATGGCGGATTATATCCGAAAGAACGAGACGGATTTTATTCGCTTTAAGGTCGAATTGTTGAACGAAGAAGTGGAGAATGATCCGATTAAACGGTCCGAATTGATACAATCTGTTGTACAAAGTATATCTGTCATCCCGGATGCCATCACGCGTCAGGTATATTTAAAGGAGTGTGCTAATCTGTTGGATATTCGTGAAAATATATTGAGCAAAGAAGTCGGCAAACTGCGTTACAAACGTTACGGCGATGTCAAAAAAGATGCCGCCGCAGACGAGCAGTCCGAGGAACCTGTTGCAACAGAAACGCCGACTATCATTCCTTCCCGTGTAGCGGAGCAGACGGTAGAGCATACATCAAGCCGTCTGGAGGCAAATATACTGAATTTATTGCAAGTGATTGTGCGCTACGGGGAGCAGATGTTAAGTAACGGTGAGGATACTTCTATCATGGCAGGGGAATATATCATTAACGAATTGACCAATGACGGCATAGCGCTGTCCCAACCGGTCTATCAAGAACTGATGGATGAATACAAAGCCCATTGCCACGATGCCGGGTTTGTAGCGCAGCAGTTCTTCGTGCGGCACGAGAATGTTGCCATCAGTCAGTTGGCGGTTGAATTGGCGGTGGATAAGTACCATTTGAGCAGTAGCGCACAACAAGAGCAGGAGGAAAATAATCTTGCGGCACTGGTCAGCACGTTGTTGTTGGAACTGAAAAACACTGTGGTTAATGAACGAATCAATGCCGTATTGGCGCAATTGAAAGCCCCCCATCAATCGGGTGCCGAAGAAGAGTCCTTATTAAAACAATATACACACTGGTTATCCGTCCGCTCCGCCATCTGTGCGGCATTGGGCGATCGAGTAATTACGTTATAAGATGCTGTTCGATTCAATCATATATGGTCCTATTCATTCCCGCCGGTTAGGTATCTCTTTGGGAATCAATCTGATGCCGACCGACCATAAGATATGCACTTTTGACTGTGTGTATTGCGAATGCGGTTTCAATAGTCCGTGTGAGCACCCTCACCTGCCGACCTACGAGGAGTATATGGAGGCTTTGGAAACGGCATTGCAACATATAGAGGCTACGCCCGATGTGCTGACTTTCTCCGGCAACGGGGAACCCACTTTGCATCCTGATTTTCTTCGTATTATGACGGGTACCTGTCAACTGCGTGACCGCTATTGCCCGACTGCCAAAGTGAGTGTGTTGAGTAATTCAACGCAATTAGGCAGAGCCGATGTGCGTCAGGGATTGATGATGGCGGATAATAGAATACTCAAATTGGATTCGGCTGTGGATGAGACGATGCGACGGATTGATCAGCCAGTTAACCCC
This sequence comes from Bacteroidales bacterium, assembly GCA_018066005.1. Classification (GTDB taxonomy): domain Bacteria; phylum Bacteroidota; class Bacteroidia; order Bacteroidales; family Paludibacteraceae; genus Colicola. The sequence goes on from JAGHSG010000131.1 coordinate 11,627, forward strand.
CGACTGACCGTGGCGCAAATCGTGGAGTGGTTGAAGATGTTTGAGGGGGACTTTATCCTGCAAACGTGTTTCTTGAAAGGGGAGCATAAAGGGCAATGTATAGACAATACGACTCCGAACGAAGTTCAAGCGTGGACCCGTTTGGTACAGGACTTACAGCCCAAAGAAGTGATGATGTATGTTATCGACCGCGAGACACCCGTCAAGACGCTCGAAAAAATTTCCAGGCAACAGATGGAAGCCATAGCCGCTCCGCTGATAGCCGCAGGAATAAAAGTTCAAATATCTGCATAATAACAAATTAAATATAAACAAAATGGTTTCTGCTACCAATCCGTACAAAGTTTTTGCCGGGAGCAAAGGCACAGCGTTGGCTCAACGCATCTGTGATTTATTGAAATGCCAATTAGGCAAAGTTAAGATTGATCGTTTTTCAGATGGCGAGTTCGCCGTTTCATTTGAGGAATCCGTTCGCGGACAGTCGGTGTATTTAGTTCAATCCACCTGCCCGAATTGCGATAATCTGATGGAATTGCTTCTGATGATTGATGCTGCCAAGCGGGCGAGTGCATACAAAGTGATTGCCGTCATCCCTTATTTTGGCTGGGCTCGGCAGGATAGAAAAGACAAACCGCGTGTTTCCATCGGTGCCAAATTGGTTGCCAATATGATTCAGACGGCAGGCGCTGACCGTGTCATCACGGTAGATCTGCATGCTGACCAGATTCAAGGTTTCTTTGATATACCCGTTGACCACTTGTATGGAGCCAATGTGTTGGCATCGTATGTGCATTCTTTGCAATTGAAAAATATGATTGTAGCCTCTCCGGATGTGGGTGGTAGTAAGCGTGCTGCGGCTTTCTGCAAGAAAATGCACGACTTGACCGGAGGCGAAGTCCCGATGGTTATTTGCTATAAACACCGTCCGGAATTTAATCAGGTTAGCGAGATGCGTGTGCTGGGTGACGTGCAAGGCAAAGATGTGGTTATTGTGGATGATATGGCAGACACGGCAGGAACACTCTGTAAAGCCGCTCAGGTGATGAAAGATAATGGAGCCGCTTCCGTCCGTGCCGTTGTGGCTCACGGTATTATGTCCGGCAATGCCTGCAAAAATATTGAAGATAGCGCCTTGGAAGAGTTAGTCTTCACCGATACGCTGCCTTTTGATATGCAACGTTGCTCCAAAGTACATATCGTCAGTCTGGCTCAACCTATTGCCAAGACCATCTTGGCTATTCAGGAACATCGTAGTGTCAGTGAGCAAAATATCGTATAAGATGAGACGCTATATAATTGTTTTATGTTCGGCTCTGCTGTTGGTGGCTTGTGGCAAAAAGACAACCCATGAACCGGTGCAGCATCCTGCTTTTTGTGCCGATTCAGCCTTCCGATTTGTGGCTGAACAGGTGCATTTCGGTCCGCGTGTGCCCGGCTCACAAGCGCATACGCGATGCGTTATTTATATGGTCAATAAATTGCGCTCCTTTGGTGCAGAAGTCACCTTGCAACACGGCACAAAGACCAATTATGCCGGCGAAGAACAGCCGATTATTAACGTCATCGGTCATTTCCCGGGTGATAGCGCCTTGGAAGCCGTCCTGCTGTGCGCCCATTACGATTCACGTCCTTGGTGCGACGAGGAAGAAATATACGACAACCGCTTCCAAGGCGTGCCGGCAGCCAATGACGGTGCCAGTGGAGTAGGTGTGTTGCTGGAAGTGGCGCATCAGATAGGCGTGGCGAGGGCAGACTCGTGTCGCAAGAGTGGCAAAAAAATGCCGATAGATATTGTCTTCTTTGATTGCGAAGATATGGGCACTCCCTCTTTCTATACGGGACCGCAACGGGAACATACGTGGTGCCTCGGCTCGCAACTATGGGCGGAACAATTCGCGTACGGAACGGACAAACCCGTTTCGGATAAATACGAATATGGTATTCTGTTGGATATGGTCGGCGCTCCCAATGCCACCTTCCCCAAGGAATACTATTCTATGCAGGCCGCCGGAAATTATGTCGAGAAGATATGGCGTCAAGCCAACCGCTTGGGTTATGGCAAGTATTTCTCATCGGCTGCGGCTTATCCTATTGTAGATGACCATTATTACATTGCCTCTATTGCAGGAATACCTTGTGTAGATATTATTCATTATGATGCCGCGGGCAATACGGGTTTCCCCTCCTGGTGGCATACCACGCAGGATAATATGCGAAATATAGATAAGAACACCCTCGGTGCTGTGGGTGAAACGATTTTGTCATGTCTGAATTATTAGTAATTAAAAATCTGCATGCCTCGATTCAAGATAAGGAGATTCTGCGGGGCGTCAATTTAACCATCGGTCAGGGTGAGGTACATGCTATTATGGGACCCAATGGAGCCGGTAAATCAACGTTAAGTGCCGTGTTGACCGGCAATCCTCAATATCGGGTTACGGAAGGCGAGATATGGTTAAAAGGTAAGAATCTGTTGGAGATGCCTCCGGAGCAGCGCGCTCGCGAAGGGGTGTTCCTCAGTTTTCAATATCCTGTTGAAATACCCGGAGTCAGTATGGTCAATTTCATGCGTACCGCGGTGAACGAGAAACGTAAGTATGAAGGCAAAGAACCTTTATCCGCTACGGAGTTCCTGCGTTTGATGCGGGAGAAAAAGAAAATGCTCGCCATGGCAGACAAACTGAATAACCGTTCGGTTAACGAGGGTTTTTCGGGTGGTGAGAAAAAGAAGAATGAGATATTCCAAATGGCGATGTTGGAACCGTGCCTGAGTATTTTGGACGAAACGGATTCGGGCTTGGATATTGATGCTTTGCGCATTGTGGCAGACGGCGTCAATATGCTCAAAACGCCCGAGAACGCTTCTATCGTCATTACACACTATCAGCGTTTGTTGGATTATATAGTGCCGGATTTTGTACATGTGTTGGCCAACGGACGTATTGTCAAGACGGGAGATAAACAACTGGCATTGGAATTGGAAGAAAAAGGCTATGCTGAATTTGAATAAAGGCGAACATAAGGAACTCGTTTTTATCAACGAACCCAATCTGGACTTGCATATATCGCAGGCGCAGGACTCTTCCTTGCGTATAATCGTTATCAACGTTTCCCCGATTCACCAATTCACCTCTATTGAGGTGCATCACGTCGGTACGGGATGCAGCACGGAGATATATGTCTTGGCTTATGTAAAGAATAAGGATTGCGTGCGCACATGTACGCGCGTATATCACGACGTGGGGGGTGGACAGAGTAAGCAAGTTATTAAATATGTCTTGGCGGATGAAGGTCAAGGGGCTTTCTTGGGTGAGTTGAAAATCCTGCCGGATGCACAAAAAGTAAGTGCCGAGCAGACCAATCGCAACCTCCTATTGAGCGAAGAAGCCACGATGCGTACGCAACCCCAGATGGAGATTTATGCGGATGATGTCAAGGCTTCTCACGGTGCTACGACCGGTCAGTTAGACGAGTCGGCGCTGTTCTATATGCAGCAACGGGGTATAGACCCCCAAACGGCCCGCAGGATGTTGGTGGTGGCTTTTATGCAAGATATCATCTTGCAAATTTCGGATGAGAAAATCAGAGAACAATTACTTCAATCGATTGATGGAGTAATTGAGGAGTAGAATCATACTCTTTTTGGCAGCAGAGTCATGGAAGGCAGCAAGTGCTTCTATGGCTTTTTCTTTGTGCTTCTGCATCTGTTGATAGGCGTAGCGCACGCCGTCGTAGCGCAAAACGAAGGCCTTAATCTCTTGCTCTGCCTGGAAGACATCTATATGCGGAGCACTGTGGCTCAAGTCTTCCGCTAACTGGCGGATATGGGCGCATTCTTCCTGGCTGCCCCGCTGGAGCGCAATCAGGAGCGGCAGGGTGGCTTTCCCGTCGCGTATATCACCCATTGTGGGTTTACCCAACTCGTCCGAATCGGAATAGTCCAGGATATCATCTTTGATTTGGAAACACATGCCTAAATGCTGCCCAAACTCGCGCAATGCCGAACTCTGGTGCATAGTGGCTCCGGATGATTCGCCGCCTGCTTCCATGCAGGCTGCAAACAAACATGCCGTTTTCTGCTCGATGACGCGGTAGTATTGCTCTTCCGAGATCCACATCGTGGCATTCGAATGCAGTTGCAGCAGTTCGCCGGAAGATAAAGAGGTTGCCATGCCCGCCACAATATTCAGAATACGGGCATTACGCACCTGCACAATCAGTTGCATGACGCGGGCTAGGATAAAATCTCCCACCAGGATGGCCACTTTGTTGGTCCAGCGGATATGTATCGCTTCATGCCCGCGGCGGGTAGGACTGGAATCGACCACATCGTCATGTATGAGCGATGAGGTGTGCAATAATTCCAAAGCAACAGCCGTATCAATCGTCTTGTCGGTGATGCCTTTGCATAATTGAGCAGCCAGAAGTACCAATTGGGGACGCAACTGTTTTCCCCGTTTGGATAACAGGTATTGCAACACGTCCTTCAATAGCGGTTGCTCACTTTGCAGGGCTTCCTTAAAAGTGCGTTCAAACAATCGGAATGGTTGTTCAATCGGTTCTAATATCTCTTGTTCTATTGTCATCAAATATTAATTAATACCATCGCCGTCATCGCTTCCACAACGGGAATGGCACGAACGGCTATACAGACATCGTGCCGACCTTTGTATCGTTGAGCCAGCGTGGCTGCGGGCTTGAAGGCACAACGAAAAACAACAGGTAAGCCGTTGCTGATGCCGCCTTCTATACCGCCGGAAGAGACGCATGGCACTTGACCTTCGGGGTATAATTCGCTCCCTTTTTTGGACATGTCAAAGCCGGTGCCGTAGTCAAAACCTTTGCATCCGTTGATGCTCATCATAGCGGCAGCCAAGTGACTTTGCAACTTGTCAAAGACGGGTTCACCAACCCCCACCGGCAGCCCTTCTACGGTGCAGCGCACAATGCCGCCTATACTGTCTCCCTCCTGTTGAATTTGCTTCAAAAGGGTGTCAAAGTTTTTAGGATTGGTTTCGTTTCCCACTTGTACCAATTCGGCATGAATAGAGATATGTCGCTTCTCCAATTCTTGTCGCGCTATGCTGCCTGCCACCACGCGTGCTGCCGTCTCGCGTGCCGAAGCGCGCCCGCCTCCGCGCCAGTCGCGGATACCGTATTTCTGTTGATAGGTGTAGTCGGCGTGTCCGGGACGGAAATGGGTACGCATCCACTCGTAGTCTTCGGGTCTGGCGTCGGTGTTGCGGATAAGGAAGGCGATAGGTGTACCTAATGTCTTGCCGTCCATGACACCGCTTAACCACTCTACCTCGTCCTCTTCGTTCTTGGCTCGGGGCGACGTTCCGACGGCATTTTGCCCGCTTCGCAGCAGCAATTGTGTACGAATCATATCCATATCAATGTCCAATCCGGATGGTACACCATCCAGCACACCTCCTATGGCTCGGCCGTGTGATTCGCCGAAACTGAGAAACGTCCATTTATCGCCAAATAGATTCATGCCGCGAAAATTTCTGCAAAATTACAATTTTTTTTGCATATTTGCAAATAAATCTTCTAATTCTCCTTTTCCATCTTCCTTCTTTAGCCGCTTGTGGCGTTCTATTAGCGTCAGCGTTCTATTAGGGCTCTGCCCGTTATATTAGGCACAATAGGGCCGTTCAATAAAAAAATCGTCCTTCGGGGCGATTTTTGTTGCATATGTCAAAAAAAAGCAGTATCTTTGCAGTCGATTACAATATTAAAGTTCAACTTTAAATTTGTCATAACTATGCATAATTCTTTTATTTGTAGAGATTTACGGAATACGCTTTCGTCTTTATTCGGCTATTTTCAAGTTATTACGATTACGGGACCCCGGCAATCCGGTAAAACCACTTTATGCCGTATTTTATACCCTGAGTTGCCGTATTTTAACTTGGAAGATATGGCAACGTTGGCACAAGTGCAACAAGACCCGAAGGGATTTCTATCCATGTCTC
>JAGHSG010000128.1 GCA_018066005.1 Bacteroidales bacterium
GTCTTCATATTGTCTTGCTTTTTGGAACTGATCTACAGCAGCCCAGAAAGCTGTCTAATTCAAAATAGCAGCTTTGGCAGCGGGATAATCCGAAGACGAATACGGTTGCGAAGCAGCATAGCACATACCAGTCAGCAGGTAGCAACGACCTGCTTTAGCAGGGTTGGTTTCCATACTGGAACGAGCATACGAGCGAGCGTCTGCATAACGATGCAACTTATCCATCATAATAGAGGCGATAGCAAATTGATAATCAGCACGATCTTCCTCTTCATCAATTTCCTCCGCAATGAGAGCAAGGGCTTCGTTATAATAATCTATTGCACCTTTCCAGTCCTCTTTCTTATAACTCATCTTGGCGCAACCTACAGCAGATTCCTCGGTGGGTTGCAGTTTATGTGCAGCAGCAGAGGCAGCAAAATAAACATCCGACTCCGTGCAGTTAACGCTACGATAGAGTTTCATCATCTTAAGCATATCCTCCAAATACTGACCGTTGGTATTCACGTAGTTACGATACAACTCGTCCAATTTTTCACAGTTGGCGGCACCGGAAGTAGCAAATAAACCATCTACGTACTCCTTCTGTTGGGCAGCAGCCGTAGCATTCTTGCTGGCGGGATCGTCCCATATATGTTGCAACAGTCCGCTAACTTGTGAATAGTCAGCAATGTATTGGTCGGCATATTTCTCCGGATTGGATTTGTACATTTCGTTGCTCACCTCAGCCAATTTAACCAACACGCTCAATTGGGAGTTGTATCCCATTGCGTTCACACTCTCTTTGAGCCATTTATAAGCATCCAATTTGGGAGAAACTTCGGCGTAATACTTGCAATAAGCCACACCCTTCTGACCTAAAATATAAGGAACAGGATATTTGGGGTCTGCACCGAAATATTTGATACGTTTGTCATACATCTGCATAGCGAGTTGACGAATTTGGTCTTTCTCTTCGGCAGAAGCAGCATTATCAAATTTCCACTCAAGGATATCCCCACCCTTGCTATAAATGGCTTTGTTGGCTGTAGGGCAGTTGGTATAAACCTCTAACCAAGGTCCGTAAGCGTCTGCATACTGTTTAGCCTTGCAGTATTCCGAGAACAGAGATACTTGTCCCAAACATTCCGGAGTGACGGTAGGCTCTTCTTCGACAACTTCTTCAATAACTTCTACGGGAACAGCAGGTGCTTCCTCTGCTACTTTTTTGGGCTTCTTAGCGCATGCTAATGCCGGTACTGTGACTGCCAAAGCGGCAATTAAAAATGTTTTTTTCATAATGATAAATTATTTGATGATTATAATTTGCGTTTATGGAACCATTGTTCATTAACGGCAATATCTATTGTGACTTTAAAATTATGCTCTTCCATTCCACTCAGGGACATTTTGCGTCCGTATTCGAAGGTCGTGTTCAGTACCGTTGCTACAGTTCTTAGAGGGAATCCGAAACCCATAGATACCGAGAAATCCTGCCAAGGCGAGCCTTTGGTATAACTATTCATCACCGAAGCTCCAACACGCCAAATCATACGATCCGCATACTTGGGACTATACATGTTGTGTTGGTATTGTCCGCCAAAGGATATTTTTTGACGGTTATTCAGGAACCCTTTTTGTCCGAAGTAGTAAGCGTCTGCCCACTCCTGACGGGTATAGTCCGCAGCTAGGGTCAGTCGGTTATCCCACACATAACTGGCACCCACACTCCATGCCATCGGCATCTCGGATCCGGTACTGGTTACGGCAGTATCCAACGAATAAGTCTCTGTCACCAAATAATCCCCACCCAATTTGAGTTTGGGGTCGAAGGTGGCGCCGAGCGTTATATCATGCTTCTTCGCAAACGTATGAAATAGCTGTGCACCAACTTTCGTGCGGCAGGCACGCATATCCATATAGCGCAGAATCTCCGAATTGGTAACACCCGTAGCAGCAAATTGAAGTGTTGTGTAGTTCTCCACTTTACCGAACAGGTAGTAGAAATTGGCACCTACCGCAAACCAATCCAAGACATTGAAACTTAATCCGGCATACACCTGACTCAAACCACCCTTACCGTGGTAGTTAACACTATAGTCATACAGTCCGTCGGCTGTTGTTCCTGATTGGGTAAAATCATAATCCACCTGCGTGTAAGGCGTTATACCGGCAGAGAAAGCAATCCAGCGTTTCCAAATAGGGAATTGCAACGTCACATATTCCAACGAGCCGGTGGCTTTATTCTTCGTTCCGTACGAATCGGTGTAGCGTGTCCACCCTATTCCGACGGCAACATCCATCATGAAACTCAAACTATCACAAGCCGTATAAGAAGCAGGCTGAGAGGGGTTTATGGCATGGTTGGAACGCATGCCGGTCATCACACCACCCATCGCACGGTACTCGCCCGGGATATTATCATTTATCTCTCCGTATCCGAAGCGTGAAGCCGGCGAACCGGACTGCGCCATGACGGACAGTGAGACGAATAGACCTATTAATATATAAACAATCTTCTTCACGAATGAAATCTTTTTCACTTGTTGTTATTAAACTCTAATATGCGATTCAAGCCAATCAGCACCAGTTGTTTTTCATATTGTACATCATTCTGCACCGCATTATATATATAAGGTGCATGTCCTCCGGTCAAGAAAGCGCGAAAATGTTTTGTTCTTTCTGCCATCGTGCGAATATACCCCTTAACTTCAAAAACCATGCCACGAACCACTCCGGCAGCAATAGCATCGCGTGTTTTTTGCCCGTAAAGCGGTATAAGTTCTTGCTCATCCACTTCCACCAACGGCAGTTTTTTGGTCATTGTATGCAGTACGGTCAGGCGCATTTTGAGTCCGGGAGCTATGTTGCCGCCCAAGAAATGCCCTTCTTCACTAACGAAATCATACGTGACGGCACTGCCGGCATCAATAATGAGTAAGTTCTCATTCGGACACAGCCACGAGGCACCTACGGCAGCTGCCAACCTATCCTGCCCCAAGGTCTCCGGCGTACCATAATCATTTTGGATGGGTACCGGCGTCTGGTAGTCAAACAAGACAAAATGTTTGCTCAGTCGATTCAGCGCATTAATCATGCTGGATTCCAGATTGACCACAGATGAGATGATGCTGTTCTTAATCGGGTACAAGGCAAAAAGCCGTTCCGCATCCGTGGAAGTGAAGGTTTTGTACACAAAGTGCTTAATCAATTTACCTTCCGCGTTGAACAACGCCACTTTGGTTCTTGAATTTCCTTGGTCAATACAGATATTCATCCTTAACTCATCCTTTACTAATCCTTAACTTATTCCGCCTCACTCCCAAGCCATTTGTGTATATAAGAACCGCTTGATAGAACGCTTGGGCGTCTTCTCAAATTCGTGCGGATAGAGTTTTATCTTAACCACTTGTTCGTATGCAGCCAGTTGTTTATTGAGCATTTGACGGTCCTCTTCGATTGCAGCCACCAGG
>JAGHSG010000016.1 GCA_018066005.1 Bacteroidales bacterium
AGGTTGCAGTAACCTTACCATCTACGAAGTGGTAGTCACCGAAGTTGTCGATGTCACCCTCGATACCATAAGCTGCGCCATTAATCCAACCTACCAAGTAGTAGTCAGTTACCTCAGGAGCAGCAGCGACAATGTTGATGGTGATAGTCTTATCGTACGAGTTAATAGCGTTAACGGTAATCGAACCATCTTCTGCTACAACAACTTCACCACCTACCATCCACCAAGGAGCAGTAATACTTCCTTCATCATTTGTTTCAGCAGCGAAAGAATAGGTAGGACCACTGGTTGTAATACCTTGAGAAGCCAAAACGGTGTTCTTTGCTTTGGTGCTGTTGATAGGATAAGTACCAGCGGGCAGTTTATTGCCGGTAGCTTTGGCGAAGAACATCAGAGCAACCATTTGGTTATTATCGTTTGTAACAGTCAATGTAGTTGCAGCACCTGTTTGAACATCAGCGCTATCCAACTCGAAGGTAGCCTCGTAGTTGTCATTACCGTCATAAGGCAGAGCACCCATGTAGCCGGTGATGTTCAGGTCGTATTGAATAGTGTCGCTGGCAAGTAACGAACCGGTGAGAGTCATCTCTTTACCATTCAAAGCCAGTGTGAATTCACCATCCAAGATGGAAACTTGACTACCATCTGCTGAATAGATAGCGGAATAAGCGCCTACCAAATTATCAACGCCATACGTACCGGCGGTATCAGTACTCATAACAGTAAGAACTACTTCATAATTTTTATTGGCAGCATCCAACTGGAACATAGTTCCGACACCCTCGAATGTCATGTTGTCAGCCTCAATGGTCACTACTGATTTGGGTTCAAGTTTCTCGTATTTAACAAGAGCGGTGACGGGTTGACCGTAGGAGTTCTCGGCATTAACCTCAACTTTGAGTTTGCCATATTCGTCATAACTCAATGTAATGGTACCTTCTACCATAAACCAGCAGTCATCAACATAACCGGCATCTACAGTTCCTGCATAGCACTTAGTCAGAGAATTACCATTAAGACCTACAGATTGGAGAGCCGTACCGGCTTCTTTGCTATCGGAAATAGTGTATGTTCCTGCGGGAATCGTAGTAGCGGCAGGATCAGCATAGAGTTCCAATCCGATGGTTTTCTCGCCATTGTTAACAGAAATGCTGATTACACCATCCTTGATGGAGGCTTTCATGTCGCTATAATTAAACTCTGCATCAAACGGAGCGTCGGTATCACCCGAGATAACACTTGCAGGTTGAATCAAATTGAAGACATACGCTTTCTCATCTTCACCAATCATCAGACCAGTCAGTTTGAAGCCTTCCTGATCTTCAGAAACGGTAATCTCACCATCTTGGAAGAGGATAGCAGTTTTGTCAGTCTTGTGTACTCGTAAATAACTATAACCATATTGCAAGTCGCTATAGGCAAATGTACCAAGTTTTGTGTCCTTGTTAGTTACAAATTGGATGAGTTCGTAATCAGCATTGCTTGATTGATAAACATATCCCTTGATGCTTTCTTCGTAGAAAGAAGATAACATCTTGGAATTGACATACACGGTATCACGCTCGGTGATAGGTTTGTCCATAACCATCGTCTCTTTACCTGCAGCTAAAAGGGAGTATGTCTCGCTTAAAGCAACAACAAAGAGGTTGAATGTGCCTTTCTCAGGATTGTAATAACTTGCTTCCGCATAATCAGCAGCACCGGTTGCTGTATATGCATCTGTCAAGATGATGTTCATGGTTGTGGTTGCCGATGTCTTAATAGTAGCCAGTACGGGTTTGATGGTGCAAATGCGCTTGGCATCCATGTTGATGGTCATATTGATACCATCTGTTCCATAGTACCCTTTACCCAAATTGAGGAATTGGTACTGTTTCAAACCGGTATTGTCTTTACGTTCTTTAACGGGCACATTTTTTACAACTGCACTATCAAAGACAGCGTTCAATGTATATTTACCCGTGTTCAAATCAAACGGAGCAAAGTCAGCCCACTCACCCCATTCTTGTTTGAAAGGACAAGAGAGGTTCAGTGTAATATTGGCTTCTTGACCATCATTGGTTGCCAAGGTCATGGTGCCGGTATAGTACAACGTATCGTTTACCAAAGAAGCTTTAATATTGGCTGCGCTCAGATTTTGGTAAGAAACCACTGTTTTCTTGCCGTCTTTCTGATCTACCCAAGTGCTGTAAGAATCCATATCTTCTTCCGTGAAGAAGCCGGTCAAACTCTTGGACAGGAAATAGAAACTGAAGGCATAGGTGCTGTCCGCCGTGTAGCCTTGCATCTGATAGTAGCCGGCATTTAACATCTTGGTGAAGAAGTTTAATGTATCTGCTACCAAAGTAATCTCCTTAGCGGCGGGTTTCTCATAACGAGCATTGAGTACATATAATATACCATTTTCTGCTGCGATAGCACCGGTCAGTTTCATTGTGTCAGCATCTTGAGCAACTACAACATCTTCTATAACAGCAGAAAAATAGAATGCGTCCCAAGAACTTCCACCGGTAGGATAAACAGAACTATAGTCAAAATCAATGTTAGCGAGTGTACCAGTCTTGGCAGCCATATCGAAATCAACGATATCAAATGTCCAATCGGCATCATTGAATGTATATTCATAACCGCCATAATAGTGTGATTTAACTGCAAGATTGGTAGCGTTAACGGTAACGGTATCAGTCAACTTCAGTTCGTAGGTAATGGTGTAGTTATTACCACCTATGGTCATTGTACCAACTACGTATGGCAAACCATTCTTTTTGCTAACAGTCAGTGTAGCGGCAGTAGCTTTCGTGGTGATATCTCCCTCATCCTCATTAGCATACCAACCTGTATAGTCAGGATCCATGTCGGCTAAGGTATATGTTTTACCTTCTACAGGTGCGATGCCACTGAAATCATAGGCTCCTCCCTCAACATACATGTAGTAATCCAAATAGCCATAATAATCACTTGCATAGACTGATGTGGCAGTTACATTGATGTCTTCTGCAACAGCATTAACTGCTTTACGAACTGCAGGTTTAGCAGGGGCGGCTTGATGATTAGCCATCAAACGGTTGTTTTTAGCCATCGGAGCCATTGCGCCCTTTTGATTAATAACTTTCATTGCCGGAGTGGCACTGAGTTGATTGAAGTTCGCAAATTGAGCTTTCTCAATCTGAACTTTCTGCATTTGCTCTACTGCAACGGCCTTCTTTGCCAATTCGGCCTTTGGTGCAATTTGAGCTGCGCTTGCGCTAAATACTATCGCAATTGCGCAAATCAAAGTAAAGAATTTCTTCATACTTGTTAATAATTTAGTTAATAAAATTTGTTAGGGATGGTTGCTTAATAAAGAAACAACAATCTCTCTTATACCAATTTGACCGCGAAATTACACTTTTTATTTCATATATGCAAATTTTTTTTGCGTATTTGTGAAAAAAAATGTATCTTTGCATAAAATTTCGTGCAATTATGCTAAAAAGAATATTGTTTTTAGGTGGTTTGTGTGTTACAACATGGATGGGGGCACAGCAATTGACTTTTACACCCCTGACAGGTGCGGCATGGAGTGAAGCCGTGAATAAAATAGGGTATATGCAGATTCGGCAGGATAGTATCTTCCTGATGGATAAGGCGGGTCTGGAAATTGGCAAGTCGGCATTGGCGGATATACATAAGATGGAGATAACAGAGTCTCTCACCGCCTTGTCGGAGGTGAAGACGGATAGGCTATCCTCGTGCGTGCGCGTGTATAATATACAGGGTATGCCCGTTGCTACGGATTGGAAGACATTGCCTGCCGGCGTGTATCTATGGCAACAGGGAACAAAAATCTATAAAGTGGAGAAACAATGAGAAAAACTATTTATATCTTTTTTTTACTTGTTAATGTTGCTGTGCTTCAGGCACAGATGATTACTCAATGGGGCTTTTATCAGCAAGGGAAGCGTCTTTGGCAACCAGATGCAAGGTTAATTGACTCCATTACGATAACTACACCTGAATTTACAGACTTGACGTTTGTCGTAGAGCAAACAGATAGCAGTTTGATAATCACTCCTTCGGATAAGGAGCAGACCTATATGTGGCAACTGACCACAACGGAAAGTCTGGATGGTATGGCCAAGTATGTGGGTTTAGAGATGCTGACGCCGGAGATGTTTTGGCAGGCATATATTGATGCCAAGATGTTTGTGCCGTCAATAGATTTGGAGCAAGGTGAGTTGGAACTTAATTTTGCAGAACGATCCATTGGTTATGGACAATATACAGTTGTTATTGCCGGTTGTGATGCTGCGGGACAGCGGACAGGTAAGTTCTTCACCGCCAAAATGCGTCTGCCCCAGCGTCCGGGGAAGCATACGCTGACAAACAGTTCCACCGAGCCGGAGGGGGATGAGTCCTGGCTGCTTTTCTGGCAAAGCGGCAAAACCATACGTCCCCTACCGTCCTATCAAATGGATAGTATCACGTTAGCCGTCGTGCCGGAGCCGGTCAATCTGACTTTGGATGTGACCGATGTGGGCAAGACAACAGCAACTATCTCGGTTGAGCCGTCCCGCAAGGTGGCATATTATTTCGATTACGTGCCGGCAGCTGCTATGGCTGAGTATCCCGATGATGAACATTTTGCCAAAGCCTATATTGACTTCTTAAAAACATATTATCCCGATGAATTGGGGGATATGGTCAGTTATGAGAAGGACTCTTATACCTTTACCGAGAAAGAAGGTTTGGTCTCCGGCACCGATTACATGGCTATTGCGGTAGCTATCCATTTGGACGATACAACATATATTCCTACGTTGGCAAAGCAGGCATTTACAACGCTCAAGAATGAATATATCGAAGGTCTGGACTTCTCCTTCTCCTATTTATCGGCTGATAATAAAGTGCAGATAACCCCCACTATGCCGGAAGAAACATACGTGTGGTGTATGTGGCAGGAAACTGAGATTCAGGCCAAATATGGCGGTTCGGTAGAAAAGGCATGGCAGACTGACGCACCGGATTCTGCCGGATTGGGATATGTGGATACGGGGGTGTCGTATGTCAATCTGACGTGGGAGTGCTGGATGCCGGGTGTGTATTACATAGGGGTTGCCGGATACAAAAACGGCCAAACCTCACCGGTGGCCGTTTATAGGATAGATTATCAATATTGATATTCAGTTGCTCTTGTTCCCTTAGTACGAGATAGCAAATACAACACGTTTTGCTGACGGTTTGCCTGTCACCATACACTTGCCGGGCTCTTCTTTGTAGCCGGGCAGGGCTTCCAAGGGGATGCAGCGGATAGTGGCTTTGGTCTCTTCTTTGATTTTCTCTTCGGTCTCGGGTGTACCGTCCCAGTGGCAGAGCAAGAAACCGCCTTTGGTTATTTCCTTCTTGAAGACTTCGTAGTCGTCGCATTCCTTGATGTTGGCGGTGCGGTAAGCGAGGGCTTTGTTGAAGCAGTTCTGCTGAATCTCGTCCAACAGGTTCTTGATAACGTCTTCGATACCTTCGATAGCAATCGTCTCTTTGGTCATTGTGTCACGACGGGCAATCTCAATGGTGCCGTTCTGCAGGTCGCGTGCGCCCATAGCAAGGCGGACAGGCACACCCTTCAACTCGTAGTCGGCGAACTTATAGCCCGGGGTGGCTTTGTCGGATGTGTCCACTTGTACGCGGATACCCATTTTCTTCAGGTTGTCGGCTATGGGGTTGAGTTTTTCCATGAGCAGGGCGAGGTCGTCTTCTTTCTTGAAAATAGGAACGATAACCACTTGGATAGGAGCCAATTTAGGCGGCAGAACCAGTCCGTTATCATCGCTGTGGGTCATGATGAGCGCACCCATCAGACGGGTAGAAACACCCCAAGAAGTAGCCCAGACATATTCGTATTTATTCTCTTTGGAGAGGAACTGCACTTCAAAACTCTTGGCGAAGTTCTGACCGAGGAAGTGCGAGGTACCTGCTTGAAGCGCCTTACCGTCCTGCATCATAGCTTCGATACAGTAGGTGTTGAGGGCACCGGCGAAGCGCTCGTTAGGCGATTTGACACCTTTGATAACCGGCATAGCCATCACGTTCTCGGCAAAGTCGGCATAGACATCCAGCATGTTGCGTGCATAGTCTTCGGCTTCCTCTTTGGTAGCGTGAGCGGTGTGTCCTTCCTGCCACAAGAACTCGGCAGTACGCAGGAAAAGACGCGTACGCATCTCCCAGCGCATAACGTTGCACCACTGGTTGCAGAGAATAGGCAGGTCGCGGTAGGACGAGATCCAGTTCTTGTACGTGGACCAGATGATGGTCTCGGACGTAGGACGGATAATCAACTCTTCTTCCAGTTTGGCATTGGGATCCACTACGACACCTTTGCCGTTGGGGTCGTTCATGAGGCGGTGGTGTGTAACCACGGCGCACTCCTTGGCGAAACCCTCCACATGTTCTGCCTCACGGCTGAGGAAGGATTTAGGAATGAGCAAGGGGAAATAGGCGTTTTTAACACCTTGTTCTTTGAAACGACGGTCCAATTCGCTCTGGATTGTTTCCCAGATAGCGTAACCGTAAGGTTTAATCACCATGCAACCGCGCACGGCACTCTGTTCAGCCAAGTCTGCCTTGACTACCAATTCGTTGTACCACTTGGAGTAATCTTCACTCCGTGGAGTCAGTTTTTGAAAATTTGCCATTATCTTAATCTATATTGTTTACGAAGTTGTTCGAAGTTATCGGGTTGTGCTTTGAGTTGCTGCGTCACACGTGTCAGCCACCCGTCTTCCGAATCACCGTGCAAAGGTACAAAATTTTTTTGAATTTTCAAAGCGGGAAGCCCAAAAAAGTTGCATAAGGCGTCCAAACACATCTGTGAAGCGTTCCTTTTTCCCTCCACAGAGTACCCGGCGATGTGGTAAGAGGCGAGTAGGCAGCGGTCGTTAAGCAGGACGGCCGGGTTGATATTCGGCTCGTTTTCCCAACAATCTATGACGTACGGATGCTGACTGTCCAGCAATGCCTGTTCATCCACTATCCCGCCGCGTGCAGCGTTGATAATAAGGGCGTGGGGTCGGCACTTGGCCAAGAAAGCGGCATCGCATAGGTGATAGGTGGAGATGTCTAATGGGGTGTGGAACGTTATTATGTCGGCTTGTGCGGCTATCTCGTCCAACGAAACACCCACCTGTTTAGGGGGGTCATTGAGCAGGATGCGGCAACCTAAACGCTCTGCCATAGCAGCCACTTTGGACCCCACATGACCTACTCCGACAATACCTAATGTCAGGGTGAGGTTCCTATGAGGTTCCCATGAGGTTCCTATGAGGTTCCTATAAGAACAGGTGATAACCTCCTGTATATAGTCGCATACGGCTTGCGAATTGCACCCCGGGCAGTTGGTCCAAAAAATATCGTTGGCTTGGCAGTAGGATGTGTCTATATGGTCGTAACCGATGGTGGCGGTGGCCACAAGACGTACCTTGGAGCCGTCGAGTAACTCCTTATTTATTTTTGTGCGTGTGCGCACAATGAGCGCGTCCGCATCGCGTACACGCGCAGGCGTGAAATCTTCCGGAGTGATATGTTCTACCTCGGCATAGGGGTCGAGGACGTGCTCCAGAAAAGGCACATATTTATCGATGAGAACCTTCATCGGTTGACGGTTGACAATGCACAATGCACGGTTAGTATTTGATGTTATCGATTAGGCGGACGGGACCGCAATAAACGGTGACACAGCCTACGGCGTTGGTGAACGTGTCGGTAGGTTGGAGTGTGGTGGCATCAACAATTTCGTAGTACTCCACTTCCAGTCCGGGAATAGAGTTGATGGTATCAATAACCATTTGTTCCACTTCTTTAACCGTGTGTGCTTTCGCCCAAGCGTGGGACATGAACAAAGCACGTGATATGTTGACGGCAGTCTCTTTCTCTTCTTCACTCAGTCGTGCATTTCGGCTGGATAGCGCCAGTCCGTTCGCACCGCGGAAGATGGGGCAGTCCACGATTTGCAGGTTGCCGAAGGTGCCTTTGAGCGAACTGCGTTCCACCATGTGGTGGATGATGCACAGTTGTTGGAAGTCTTTCTCCCCAAAGTACGCGCGGTCGGGTTGAACGAGGTAGAACAGTCGGCTGACTACCTGCACGACACCGTTGAAATGTCCGGGACGCATCTTGCCTTCCATGACTTGGTCCAGACCGGCAAAGTCAAAGGAGAACGTGTTGGACATCTCTTCCGCTGAGTACATCTCTTCGGGGGTGGGGGCGAACATAAAGTCGGCTCCGAGTGAGGCGAGTAAATCGGCATCTGCCTGTACGTTGCGGGGGTATTTGGCCAGGTCTTCCTTGTTGTTAAACTGGGTGGGGTTGACAAAGACGCTGACGAAGGTGACATCGTTTTCGCGTACGCTGCGGGAGACGAGTGAAGCATGTCCTTCGTGCAGGGCTCCCATTGTGGGAACAAGACCGATTGATTTTTTCTGTTGCTTGCAGGCCTCAACGACAGCGAGGAGTTCCTGCTTGGTAGAAATAAGTTGCATTATTTTTGATAAATAAAAGACAATGTCGGCAAAAAGCGCACAAAATTAGTAAAAATTACGCATATTTGCAAATTTATTTGCATATTCCAAAAAAAAATTGTAACTTTGTGGCGAGAAATAGTATTCACTCAAAAAAAAGTATGCCTATGGAAGAATCTAAACGCATTTTATTTGTCTCGCAAGAGATATATCCATACTTGGCAGAAGAAACGCCGATTCGGATGTTTAACCGTCAACTTCCGGAGTTTTTTCAAGCACATGGTTATGAGACTCGCACGTTTATGCCCAAATTCGGGGATATTAACGAGCGTCGGAATCAGTTGCATGAGGTGATTCGTTTGAGTGGAATGAATCTGATTATTGACGACTCAGACCACCCCTTGTTGATTAAGGTGGCCAGTATTCAGCAGGCTCGCATACAAATCTATTTCATTGATAATGACGATTATTTCCTTCGTCGTAAAGGTGTGATGGATGACAAGGGAGAGGAATATGCCGACAATGACGAGCGTTGCATTTTCTTCGCCAGAGGTGTGATTGAGACGGTCCGCATACTGCGTTGGACGCCGGATATTATTCATTGTTCCGTTTGGATGTCGGCTTTGCTGCCTATCTATTTGAAGAAGGCCTACAAGAACACGCCGTTCTTTGAGAATACCAAGATTGTTCTCTCGCTGGACGACCAGGAATACAAGAAACCCTTCGGTACCAAGTTTACGGATAAGATGATGGTGGACGGAATGATGGCTAATGACGTGCGTACCATTCAGGGATTCCCTGTCGGATATGAGGAGTTGATGCGTCTTGCCGTGGATAATGTAGATGCCATCGCATTCAGTTCGGAGCAGGTTAACCCCCGCTTGCTGAACTATGTGGAGCAGAGCGGTAAACCCGTATTGCCTTATCAGGGCGATGATTGTGAACCTTATTTGAATTTCTATAACCAATTATTGGAAGCGTGAAGCATTGGATTGGAATAGGACTGATGGCAGTCGTTGTGCTGATGGCTGCGTGCAAGGATGATGTAGCCTCTGCCGGAGCCGATGCGTTGAATACGGACGAGGAAGTTCGTGTCTGCTCTTCCGTGATGGGCGGGATGGTGTCAATTACCGATTCTTTGGCTGGCTTCCAGATTGCCCAGACTCCCGACTCCTTCCTGTTGGGCGAGTGTAACACGGGTGAGTGGGGAACCATTCAGGCGGATGTATTGGCACAGTTCGCATGTCCTGTCGGATTTGCTTATCCCGATTCGAGTGAGGTGGATTCGGTGGTGTTTATGATGACTTACGGTTCTTGGTTTGGTGACGGTAATGCTCCCTTGCGTATATCCGTTTATGAGATGGATAAAGGGACTTTCCTGTATAATAATGTCTATACCAGTCAGGAAGATGTGTCCGAATATTGGTCGGGGCACGATTCCACGCATATCGTTGTTATGGATAGAACGATTGCTGCGGCCAGACCGTCTGATTCGGTTAAGGATGCATCTACCGGGCGCTATGTGCCTTATATCAAATTCAAGATGAATGACCGCTTCGTGCAGAAGATGAATTCGTTGAAACGTTTTCCGGAGCAGGAGCAGTTCAATCAGTTCTTCAAGGGACTGTATATCAAATCTACCTACGGTGCTTCCACGGCGCTCTATACCTCCAATATGACGATAGGTATCTATTACCACTATTACTACGAGACCACGCTTGGTTCCGGCAAGTATGAGAAGCGGAACGATATCAAGTATCTGTATGCCAATTCGGAAGTAAGACAAGTCAATCGCTATGCTTTCCCCTATAAAAAAGAGGTTTTGGAGAGTATGAAACTATATGAAGACAGTTTGAACTTCGTCGTTTCTCCCGGGTATGTGTATGCGGTGTTGGACATCCCGATGGCGCAGTATGTCCATCAGATTATGGATAGTGTCACGACGCGTAGTGGGGTAACGTTGCGCCCCTATACCAACAAGGCCACGATGCGTGTGGATGTGGTAAACGGCAATCCGGAGGATACACATTTTACGGATTGGGCCGGTCCGGCTAATGCTATGCTGCTGATTGATAAGGACTCCGCGAGCGCGTTCTTCACGAATGACCACTTACCTTCTGCCGATTATAGTGTGGTAGGTGTGTTGACCAAGGCGGTTAATGCAGAAAAGACGTATGATTATTACTATGACTTTGATTTGAATACCATCTTGCAGAATGAGTTGCGCAAGACCGACCATCAGGAAACGATGCAGATGGTGATGATTCCTGTTTCTGTGGAATATTCCACGTTGCAGAGTTCGACTTATATCACCAAGGTTAAGGTAGATCAAACGATCACTTCCACCATCATCCATAGTGCTCAGGATGTGGCTAAGCCGCTCAATATGGATGTTGTTTTCTCCGGCTTCACCATCAATACAATTCATTAAGGGTAGGTGTATGTATTAAAAAAAAGAGAGTGTGCCATTGAGGTACACTCTCTTTCGTTTGGGTATGTATATTCAGCGTTTACTTGATAGAAGCTTCGTATGCAGCAGCATCCATTAGGGAGTCCAACTCTGCGGGATTCTGAACTTGAACCTTAATCATCCAACCTTCACCATAGGGGTCGTTATTGACTAATTCGGGTTGGTCGTTGAGGGCTTCGTTAAACTCCAGCACTTCAGCCGTAACGGGCATGTTCAGGTCGCTGACCGTCTTAACGGCTTCCACTGAACCGAACACTTCGTCTTGAGCAATGGTCTCACCGACGGTGTCCACGTCCACGAAGACTATTTCACCTAATTCAGATTGTGCATAATCGGTAATGCCCACATAAGCCACATCACCATCCACGCGAATCCACTCATGATCCGCCGTGTATTTGAGATTAGAAGGGAAATTCATATCTGTTTTTGTATTACGAATTAATAGTCACTTAATTTATTTTCGCCCAAGATAGACATTGCGCAACGGAAACCGATGGTATTGGTGCTCTTGTTCTGATCCAAGAAACGACGGTTGGAAGGATTCAGCCAATAAACACGGTCTTTCCATGAACCGCCTTTATATACGCGTGCCTCTTTGCTCAAACGCGGAGTAAGGATGTCGGTAGGATCAATCTTCCAATCCGGACGCGGATTGATGGTATCGGTCCAAGTGGTGTCCAAAGGATAGTCGGTGTCAATGCGGGAAGGCAGGTCACCGTCTTTGAAGTCACGCTTATCGTCTTCTTCGGTAAACTCAACAGGAATGCAACCTACTGAGTCAATGCTATATACGCCGTTCTCGTCGCGTTTGGGTTTGGAGAAGATGTTACCACGGAAGGAGTTATACTCAGCCACTTCCATGGAGCTAGTCTCACGATAAACATCCATAACCCATTCGTTGACGTTACCGGCCATGTTGTACAATCCGTAATCGTTAGGCAGGAAAGCATCTACCGGACCGGTGATTACATAAGCATCATTGAGGGCTTTGGACATACCCATCATGTCGCCACGACCACGAACGAAGTTAGCTTGCATCTGACCAATATTCTTCGTACTCAAATCACGTGGGTGATAACCGGACCAAGGATAGATCTTACCTTCAATACTCAAACCGTCTTCGGAAGCCACGGGTGCAAAAGCTGCAAATTCCCATTCAGCTTCTGTCGGCAGACGATAACCTACTACCAAGATACCATCAGCGGTATTGACCTTACGATCCTGACCATATTCGTCCACTTTGGGGCGTTTACCGAACTCAGGATTGTAGTTACTAACGTACAGATATTTCTCCGTATTGAAGACAAGCTTATCACGAATCCACTCGTAAGAAGGACGGTACCACGTAACGGTATTCTCGGGATCGTCGGGGTCTTCTATCTCATAGGATTCCATGAAATAACCCGGGTTGCTTTGCTCCCACTCATCCTTCAAACCTTCGTCGTCAATAGGTTCGAGGTCAGCAAAAGGAGGAATAGCAATCTCTCCGCAACGAATCAAAGCCAACTCGTTGACACGGTCAGTACGCCATTGGCAATAAGCCATTGCTTGCGCCCAACTAACACCGACTACAGGGTAGAAACTGTAGGCAGGGTGACGGTAGTAGTAGGCCAGATAAGGCTCGTTGTAAGCCAACTCTTCACGCCAAACGGTGGTATCCGGCAACACCTTCTTAATCTGTGTCATACCGGCTTCCGTACCGCTAAATACCATACGCATCCATTGCTCATACTCACGCCAATCCAAGTTGGTGATTTCGTACTTGTCCATGTAGAAAGAACTAACGGTCAACGTACGGGCAGCGTTATTACGCGGAGCGGTAAGGAATTCGTCGCGCTCGCCGATGGTTAACGAACCACCTTCGATGGCTACCATACCGGCAGGAACGCCCGATGTAACGCCTTCAATGGCTTGGAAATTAGTCGTTTTCTTGTCGTAATAATTCCAACCGGTAGAGTGAGAAACTTTCGTGTTTAATTCTCGTTGGTTGCAACCGCAAAGCACCACAAAGGTGGAAAGCAAAACAAATTTTAACAGTTTTTTCATATATCTATATTTATGCATTTTCAGTTTCAGCTCGCAAAGTTACAATTTTTTTTTGGATTACACAAATTTTTTTTGATTATTTGAAATATTTTTTGTAATTTTGCACACGCAAAAACGAAAACGATGTCTCAAACCCTTCTCATACGCTCCCGAATAATGGATTTTAGCCGTCCGTTAGTCATGGGAATTGTGAATGTCACGCCGGACAGTTTTGCGTGCCGTTGTGCCTCTATGGATGAGCCGGGCGTGATGGCTGTTGTGGGTGCTTTGGTGCAACAGGGGGCGGATATACTGGATATAGGTGCCTGCTCCACCCGTCCGGGTAGTGAGCCGGTTTCGGCGGATGAGGAGTGGAGACGGTTGGATATGGCTCTGGGATGTATCAAAAAGGCGTTTCCGGACAGTATCTTATCGGTTGATACTTTTCGTGCCGAGATAGCGGAGAGGGCGATTGAGAAATATGAGGTGGACGTAATAAATGACGTGTCCGGTCTTTCGGACGAGGGTATGCTGCCCTTGTTGTCGCGTGCGCGCGTACCATACATACTAACGCATCCTGCGGGGGCATGTGCGCGATGGGATGAACAGACGGATGTGATGAGTGATATGCTGACATTCTTTTCGTTCCGCCTGGACGAACTGCATCGGGCGGGAGTGAAAGATGTTATCTTGGACCCCGGACTGGGCTTCGGTAAGACTTTGGAGCAGAATTATCATATCCTGATGCACCTGAATCAGTTGGCTGTTCTGGACTGCCCCGTTCTGGTCGGATTGAGTCGCAAGTCCATGATATATAATGCGCTGAACACGGACCCGATGCATGCTCTTAATGGAACGACGGCTGCTCATGTTGTGGCACTTATGCAAGGTGCGTCCGTGCTGCGGGTGCATGATGTTCGAGAAGCCAAAGAGGTGATACGAATTGTAGATTATTGTACTAAAAATAAAGAATAGAAATGGAAAAAATAGTATCGTTGATAACCTTCAAGAACGTCATAGACCTTTTGCTGGTGGCGGTGATTGCTTACTATGTGTATCGCCTGCTGCGGAGAAGTGGCGGAGTCAAATTGTTCTGGGGCATATTTGCTTTTGTAGTGGCTTGGTTTGTAACCAGTTATGTGTTCGATTTGAAATTGACGGGGGCGCTGTTTAATCAGATTGTGAGTGTAGGTGTGATTGCTATAATAGTCATTTTCCAGAATGAGATTAGGGCTTTTTTCTACCACGTGGGAACCAAGATGGAAGAGAGTATTTCGTGGGGCAAGTTCCGTCAGCAGCAGACCAATCAACATATTGTGTTGGAATTGGAAAAAGCCGTTGTTAATATGAGTCATACCAAGACGGGGGCTTTGATTGTTATCACTCACGCGCAAGACCTGAGCGAGTATGCCGAGACGGGTGAAACGGTGGATGCTGCCGTGTCGGCACGTTTGATTGAAAATATCTTCTTCAAGAATACGCCTTTGCACGACGGCGCTCTGTTTGTTACGGAGGGACGTCTGCGTAGTGCGGCCTGTATATTGCCCGTTTCCGGCGACAAGCAACTCCCGAGTCATTATGGTCTGCGTCACCGTGCTGCCTTGGGACTAACCGAAAAAACGGATGCCACGGCTATCGTCGTTTCCGAGGAGACGGGACATATATCGTTGGCGGAAGGAGACACTATCCGAATTATTACGGATTCCGAACTGACGGAAGAACTGAAACGATTGTTTTTAAAAAAATAAAATATCATTATGTCATTTAAAAGAACTTTAGTAACTACTGCTTTGCCTTACGCCAACGGTCCTGTTCATATCGGACACTTGGCAGGTGTTTATGTCCCTGCTGATATCTACGTACGTTATTTGCGTATGAAGGGGGAAAATGTACTGTTCATCGGTGGTAGTGACGAACACGGTGTTCCCGTAACTATCCGTGCCCGCAAGGAAGGCATCACCACGCAGGAAGTGGTGGACCGCTATCATAACTTGATTAAAAAATCGTTCGAGGGATTCGGTATATCCTTTGATATCTACTCGCGCACAACGAGCGACATACATCATAAGTTTGCTTCGGACTATTTCCGCAAACTGTATGATGACGGCAAGTTCATCGAGCAGACGACCGAGCAGTTCTATGACCCCGAGACGGGACATTTCCTGACCGACCGCAATATCAAGGGCGAATGCCCCCACTGTCACGCGCAGGGTGCGTACGGCGACCAGTGCGAGAAATGCGGTTCGACGCTCTCGCCCGAAGAACTGATTAACCCCTATAATGCCGAGACGGGTAATGCGTTGGTTAAGAAACCTACGTCCCACTGGTATCTGCCTTTGGACCAATACCAACAATGGTTGGAGAACTGGATTCTGGAGAATCACAAAGAGTGGCGTCCCAATGTCTATGGTCAGTGTAAGTCGTGGTTGGACGGCGGTCTCAAACCTCGTGCCGTGACCCGCGATTTGGAGTGGGGTATTCCTGTGCCGGTAGAGGGTGCAGACGGCAAAGTGCTGTATGTGTGGTTTGATGCACCTATCGGCTATATCAGCAATACGAAGGAGTTATGCGACGCCCAGCCGGAACAATATGGCAAGTGGGAGACATGGTGGAAAGACCCCGAGACACGACTCATTCATTTCATCGGTAAGGACAATATCGTATTCCACTGTATCGTGTTCCCGTCGATGCTGAAAGCGGACGGTTCGTATATATTGCCGGACAACGTGCCGAGTAACGAATTTTTGAATTTGGAGGGTGACAAGATTTCCACGTCGCGTAACTGGGCGGTGTGGTTGAATGAGTATCTGGACGATTTCCCCGGCAAGCAGGATGTGTTGCGTTATGTGCTGACTGCTAATGCGCCCGAGACCAAAGATAATGACTTCACGTGGGTAGACTTCCAAGCACGTAATAATAACGAATTGGTGGCTATTTATGGCAACTTTATCAACCGTGCTTTGGTGCTGACTAACAAGTATTTTGACGGCAAAGTACCCGCCGCGGGGACTATGACCGACTACGATAATGCCACTATTGCCGAGATGCAGACCTCCATTGCCGAGATGACGCGTCTGTTAGATACGTTCCGCTTCCGTGACGCCCAGAAAGAGGCGATGAACCTGGCACGTATCGGTAATAAATACCTGGCAGATATGGAGCCGTGGAAACTGGCGAAGACCGATATGGAGCGTACGGCAGCCGTGCTGAATCTCAGTTTGCAGATTGCTGCTAACTTGGAGATTGCTTTCCGTCCGTTCCTGCCGTTCTCGTCTGCCAAACTGCGTGAGATGCTCAACTTGCCCGAACTGAACATAGCCCATTTGGGTTGCTTCTCGTTGCTGGAGAGCGGTCACGCCTTGGGTGAAGTGTCGCTGTTGTTTGAGAAGATGGAAGATGATGTTATCCAAAAACAACTCGACCGTCTGGCACGTATCAAAGCCGAGAACGAGGCAAAAGCCAAAGAGGAGGAGATGAAGAACTGGAAGCCGGCAGCCATCAAGGCGGACACGTCCATTGATGAGTTTGACAAGACGGATATCCGCGTGGCAACTGTGCTGGACTGCCAGCCCGTGAAGAAATCCGACCGTTTGTTGGAGTTCACCTTAGATGACGGTATGGGAGGCCGCACTATCCTGAGCGGTATAGCGCAGAGTTATCCCGACCCGAGTGTGCTGATAGGTAAGCAGGTGCTGTTTATAGCCAATTTCCCGCCGCGTAAGATGATGGGTAAGGAGAGTCAGGGTATGATTCTTAGTGCCGTCAATGCCGATGGCAAATTGGTTGTTACCACCGTTTCTGCCGAGGTCAAACCCGGTAGTCAGGTGGGATAAAATTTAGAAGGTTATTCTTCGGGAGACCAGAGGATGGGTTCTTTGGATTCAAATTTATAGACGCGGACAGAGTCCGGAGACGAATAGCGGTCTGTTGCCCAATAACCGACACCCTGGGTCTCGTCCAAGACATACAGGAAATCGTTGGCAGGCGAGTTGAAAGGCAGACCGATGTTCTCCGGCACCGTATAAGTGTCCGTAGCGGAATTATAACGGGTGATGTAAATATCCAACCCGCCCAAGCCGTCTGCTTTGTCCGAGGCATAGTATAGCGTCACGCCGTCCGAAAGGAAATACGGGCTGTTCTGCTGTGAACTCATATTTACCGATGCGGGCAGCGTATCTACGGGTGTCCAACCGCCAATCAGACTATATTGCGTCAGCAAAACAGATGCCGAATCATTGCCGGAGGCGAAGATGCGGCGGGCGCGCAGTTGGTTCATATAGCCGAACAGCGTGCTGTCTTTGCGGAACAAGAATCCGGCTTCCGGACTGATGTTATATGCACTTAGCACGTCTTTTTTAGCCACATCCGTCGAATCTAACAACGTGACGGACGCCGTATGACGCAAGTAGCGTTGCATCTTTTCCGCCAAGGCTATCTGTTGTTCGATATACGCACGGCGGTCGGTGTCGGGATTGAGGTTCATATATGTCTGATACTCCGCTACGGCATCTGCCATCTGTTGGGTGTGGAAATAGCATTCAGCCAAGAAGAAATGCTTCAACGAATAGCGTTCTCCGGCCTTGTTGAAATAGTCAATAGCGACGGCATAATCGCCCATTTCTTGCGCGCATCGCGCGTACCTATATAAATATAAGGTGGATTTGGAATTGTATTTTAAGAGTTGTTCATAACTCTGTCGGGCGGCTACATAATTGCTGTCCGTGAACTGCCGCTCAGCCGTCTCTGCGGTCTGTGCCGAAAGGGAAAAGGCAAGTGCCAAAAGCCCTATTGTAAAGATAAATTTTCTCATTGCGAGTGCAAAAGTACACTTTTTTTTGCATATTTGCAAATTTTTTACTACTTTTGCAGCATGAAACATATTCGAATCATATCTCCGTCGGGGGCTATTGACCCTGTTTATATCGATGGTGCTGCGGCTCGCTTGCGCAGTTGGGGCTACCAAGTCAGCGAGGGGCAGTATGCCCGTGGACGCTGGGGACGCTTCAGTGGAACAGATGCTGAACGGTTAGCCGATTTGGTGGATGCAATGACGGATCCGACGGTCGATTATGTCCTTTGTTCGCGTGGCGGTTACGGTCTGCAACGAATCATTGACCGCGTACCAACCGCTTTATCAACCGCTAAGATAGTAGGTTTTTCGGATA
This sequence comes from Bacteroidales bacterium, assembly GCA_018066005.1. Lineage (GTDB taxonomy): Bacteria > Bacteroidota > Bacteroidia > Bacteroidales > Paludibacteraceae > Colicola. The sequence goes on from JAGHSG010000016.1 coordinate 18,153, forward strand.
TTACCGAACTGCACCAATGGTCGCTGGTTAATGGTCGTGTATCGTTGCACGGACTGATGTGCAAGCACCTGACCGAACTGCCCGAAGACAGCGAGATGATACGTAACTGGCGACGGGCTTTGGAGGACCAACCGTTGCGCTATGAGGTGCCGTCTCATCCGCTGAACAGAGCAGGAGAGATAGAAGGAACTTTGGTTGGGGGCAATTTGAGCGTGCTGTACGGTCTGCAATGCACACCGTATGGGGTACAAGCCCCCAAGCCCCCTGAAGGGGGATGTCAAGCGTTGAGCGTCGAGCGTCGAGCGTCGAGCGTTCTTTTTATTGAAGATATTGCGGAGCGGCACTATCATATTGACCGTATGATGCAGAACCTAAGAATGAGTGGTGTGCTGGCGCGGATAAGCGGATTAGTGGTCGGTCAATTTGCTGATTGTGAGGACGATGCAGGTATGAACGAGAGCGTTTACGAGACGATACGGAGAGCCGTGGAGGAATATGATTATCCGGTGCTGTTTGACTTTCCGGCGGGGCATGTGGCGGAAAATATGCCGTTGTGGATAGGTAAGCCAACGACGCTGAAAGTGTCAAGTTCACTTTGCATTTTGCAACAATAATTTGCATATATCAAATTTTTTTTGTACTTTTGCAGCGACAATTTGAACCAACAAACTAAAATATATACAATTATGACAATTTCGAACTACAACTTTGCCGGTAAGAAGGCAATCGTGCGTGTGGACTTCAATGTCCCCTTGGATGAAAACGGTAAAATCACAGACGACACCCGTATTCGCGGTGCTCTGCCTACTTTGAAGTACATTTTGGATAACGGCGGTGCGCTCATCATCATGTCGCACATGGGTAAACCGAAGGGCAAGGTTGCCAAGAAATACAGTCTGAGTCAGATTGTGGATGCCGTTTCGGCTGCACTGGGCGTTAAGGTTCAATTCGCTGAGGATTGCGCCAAAGCACAGGCACAGGCTGCTGCTCTGAAAGCCGGTGAAGTGCTGATGTTGGAGAACTTGCGTTTCTATCCCGAAGAGGAAGGTAAACCCGTGGATATTGACAAAGAAGACCCTGCATACGACGAGGCTAAGAAAGCTATGAAAGCCAGTCAGAAGGAGTTCGCTAAGACCTTGGCATCCTACGCTGATTGCTATGTGAACGACGCTTTCGGTACCGCTCACCGCAAACACGCTTCTACGGCTGTTATTGCCGACTACTTCGAAGCAGACGACAAGATGCTCGGTTTCCTGATGGAGAAAGAGTGCGAGGCAGTTGATAACATTTTGAAGAACATCAAACGCCCCTTCACCGCTATTATGGGCGGTTCGAAAGTTTCGACCAAGATAGGTATCATTGAGAACCTGATGGATAAGGTGGATAACCTGATTCTCTGCGGCGGTATGACCTATACGTTTGCCAAAGCGCAAGGCGGTCAGGTGGGTAATTCCATTTGCGAA
>JAGHSG010000082.1 GCA_018066005.1 Bacteroidales bacterium
TCGTTCATATTTGCATATTTCATTTTTTTGTTGTACCTTTGCAGTCTCAAACCCTTTGTGGGCTTCCGAATGCGACGCGGCATTGGCGGAATTGGTAGACGCGCCAGACTTAGGATCTGGTTCTCACGAGTGTAGGTTCGAGTCCTATATGCCGCACTTTATGAAAAGAATTACCTATTTTTTTGCCTGTTTAGGTCTTATCGGACTTACATCTTGTCATACTAATCAGCAAGATTTTGTTCCGTATATAACTACGTCATCTTTCTACTTGAATCCTATTTATAGTGGTGACACCATCATAGGTGCGCAAGATACTTTTCAATTGAAGAAGGTAGAGGACTGCTATATGTTGGATACTATTTCCTTAACGGATACCATAGTGTTTATGGTTGGTTTTGGCTCGTATGCCAATAACTTGACCGCTACTCGGGTCACGTTTGATACTACGCAACTGAATATGTCTTCCAAGATTCCCGAAGAGATTCGTAATATTCTGCTTCCTGCAAGTGATATTCGCAATTTGCAACTCTTTCTCAACTCGGGCTATAATTTCTTGGCTATGCCGTTGGGTTACCGTCCTTTACAGAGCGGTACGCATCAGTTTGTCTTTACGGTGGAGTCCGATTCGGAGTTTTCTCCTCGTTCCGTGGTGGTCAAACAACCTGTCCGCTAATTCTCCATTCCCTTCGCTTGTTGCCACAACGCTTCCATCTCGTCTAACGACATATCTTGTAGCGACCGACCTGCCTCGGCCGCTTTTTGTTCGATATAGCCAAAGCGTTTGATGAACTTCTGATTGGTTTTTTCCAAGGCGTTGTCGGGCTTAATTTTATAGAGTCGGGCAGCGTTGATAAGGGCAAACATCAAGTCTCCGAATTCGGCGGTCATCTTGTCTTGGTCCATATTGCCGACTTCTTGCTCAAACTCACGAATCTCCTCTTTCACTTTGTCCCACACGTCTTCTTTTTTCTCCCAGTCAAAGCCCACATTAGCCACTTTGTCTTGGATGCGGTACGCTTTGATAAGGCTGGGTAGGCTATCGCTTATACCGCTTAAAACGGTTTTGTTACCGCCTTTTTCTTTTAACTTGACCTGTTCCCATAATTGACTCACTTCTTCGGCATTTTGAGCAGCCACATCTCCATATACATGCGGATGGCGGAAGATGAGTTTCTCGCTGAGACGGTTGCATACGTCTGCTATATCAAAATTTCCCGTCTCGCTTCCCATCTTGGCGTAGAAAACGACATGTAGCAACACATCTCCCAACTCTTTGCTTATTTCAGTCATGTCTTTGCGAACAATGGCAGTAGCCAATTCGTTGGCTTCTTCCACCGTGTTCTGTCGCAAACTCTCGAATGTCTGTTTTTTGTCCCACGGACATTTCTCCCGTAACTCGTCCATGATGGTTAATAGACGGTCAAAGGCCTTCAATTGTTCTTCTCGTGTATGCATCACTTTAAACTCTAAACTCTAAACTCTAAACTTCCATCCGGGCTCATCTGTGCGTATGTCCACAACTTGAACATGTCACCTAATATAATTACGCGTGTATTACGCGCGAGTATCAAGTCTAATTCAATGTGCCGGTGTCCGAAGATATAGTAGTCATAATGTGTGTCTTGTTCCATCTCTTTGGCAAACAGCACCAGTTCTTCTTTGTCTTCGCCTTTGTAGGGACAGGGGTGGGCAAATTCTTTCAATCGGCTCCGTCTTGCCCATTCATAACCGATAGCATTGCCCAGACATGGGGGCATAAGGCGGAAGATGAACTGCGGGATGGGGTTGTGGAAAAACGCCCGCAGGCGTTGGAAGGAGCGTATCCTTTTCTGCATCCGCGCATCTAACCGGTCGGCATAATCGGTTGGCACTAATCCGTCACCATGGGCGAGGAAACATTTTTTGCCAAAAATCTCTGTATTCATCGGCTCTTTATGCACGATAACGCCGGTCTTTTTGGCTAACCAACCGAAAGTCCAGATGTCATGGTTGCCGATGAAATAATGCACTTGTATGCCTTTGTCGGTCAGTCCCCGCAGGCACGTCAGTACGGGTTCAAATTGTTGTTTGTCCTTTTGCCCCCATACATATTCGTACCAAAAATCGAAGATATCTCCCAATAAATAAATAGCAGTGGCGTCCTTGCCCATTTGATTGAGCAAGTCCACCACTTTCTGTTGATGTTCCGCGCCATTGTCTATGGCTCTGGACCCCAGATGTGCATCACTTAAGAAATAAACCATCTTTATAATAATTCCACGCTTCTGTTAACGAATTTGGCTAACGCTTCGCCTTTGAGTTGACCGCTGGCGAGGAGGGCAATGTCGAAGAGTTGCTTGAGGCGCTCGTCCTGGTCTTTCAGCGTCCAAACGGTCTTTTCTACCATCTCCTTGGTCGCACCGGCATCGTCCTTTTTCTCCGATGAATCCTGAACTTTTTCATCCATAACGGTCTCGGATGTCATCTTACTCATCAGGTCCTTGATGAGCGGGTGGGCGGTGTTGATGACGAGGTTATACTGGTCGGGCATCTGACCGTAGAAAGACATACCTTGTTGGTGGGCGGACATCTCTTTCATACGGCGCATGAACTCGTTCTGTGTCAGGAGAACGGGCAGTGCATCTTCAGCCGTGGCTTCGCAGTTGATATAGTAATTGAGTTTACTGTTTTCCGGCAGCAAGCCCTCAAAAGCCTTGCGCATACCTTCTTTCTGCTCGTCGGTGTAGTTATCGTTTGCGTTATCGTTTGCGTTCTTCTTGATGATGTTCTCGATAACATCGCTATCGACGCGGACGAAACGTAGTTTTTCGTTCTTTTGCTCGGCTTGGCTCATTTGGTGAACGTCCAGTTCACCGGTCATCTCAAGGACATCGTAACCTTTCTGCTTGGCACGCTCGATATAGGTGTAGTTGAGGTCCTTGTCTTGGGTGTACAGGATGACGAGGTTGCCGTCCTTGTCGGTCTGATTATCTTTCACTTTGGCCTGATAATCTTTCAGCGTGTAGTACTCGCCGTCCAAATTCTTGAGCAGCGCAAAGTCAACGGCTTTCTCGTAGAACTTCTCGTCGGTCAGCATGCCGAACTGGATGAACATCTTAATGTCGTCCCATTTTTTCTCGAAGTCCGCCTTGTCGTTTTTGTACATCTCTGCCAATTTGTCAGCCACTTTCTTGGTGATATGGGAAGAAATCTTCTTGACATTGTTGTCGCTTTGCAGGTAACTGCGGCTGACGTTCAGCGGAATGTCCGGGCTGTCGATGACACCGTGCAACAGGGTGAGGTATTCGGGAACGATATTTTCTACTTCGTCCGTCACAAACACTTGATTACAATACAGTTGTATCTTGTTTCTGTGTACGTCCAAGTTGCTCTTTATCTTCGGGAAATAGAGAATACCGGTCAAGTTGAACGGATAATCCACGTTCAGATGGATGTGGAACAGCGGTTCGTCCATCTGCATAGGGTAGAGTTCGTGGTAGAAGGACTTGTAGTCCTCCTCTTTGAGGTCGGTAGGTTTCTTCGTCCACGCGGGAGCAACGTTGTTGATGATGTTCTCTTCGTCCAACTCTACTTCCTTGCCGTCACGCCATTCCTTTTTCTTGCCGAAGGCTATCTCGACGGGCAGGAACTTGCAGTATTTCTTGAGCAAACCTTCTATGGTGGCATCTTCCAAGTATTGCTCAAATTCCTTGTTGATATGGAGGATAATATCTGTTCCGCGCTCGGCTTTGATGGTATCTTCCATCTCTACTTCGGTGTCGCCATTGCACGACCAATGTACGGCTTTGGCATCGTCTTTATAACTCAACGTAACGATTTCCACCTTGTCGGCAACCATAAAAGCGCTGTAGAAACCGAGACCGAAATGACCGATGATGGCTTCCGCTTTGTCTTTGTATTTGCTGACAAACTCCTCGGCACCGGAGAAGGCAATCTGGTTGATGTATTTATCCACTTCTTCGGCGGTCATGCCTATGCCGTGGTCCTGTACGGTCAGTGTCTTTTTCTTTTTGTCAATAAGGACGCGTACACGCGTGTCGCCCAAGTCTCCTTTTACCTCACCGGAGCGGGACAGGGTCTTAAGTTTTTGCGTAGCATCTACGGCATTACTAATCAGCTCGCGAAGAAAAATCTCGTGGTCTGAATAAAGGAATTTCTTAATAACGGGAAAAATGTTTTCCGAAGTTACATGAATAGTATTTTTTGACATAGTTGTATATTTTTTGTTTAACAAGTTTAGTAAGAATATACCAAAACCGTGCCAAATGGGTTAGTATGTCAAAATGGCAGACTACATAAATCCGAGTTCCAGTTTGGCTTCGTCAGACATCATGTCCTGTGTCCATTCGGGTTCAAAAACGATGTTGACTTGTACATCGCTTATACCTTGGACGGATAGCACTTTCTGCCGAATATCCTCCACAAGGAAGTCCGCAGCAGGGCAGTTGGGGGCGGTTAGTGTCATGTCAATGACGCATGTGTCGCCGTCTTTTCCCTGCTCGTCGGGATGGATGTCAATTTTGTATATCAGTCCGAGGTCATAAACATTAACGGGTATCTCCGGGTCATAAACCGTCTTGAGCATCCGTAATACCTCTTCTTCCAATTGTAAAAACTCGTTGTTCATACTCTTTTTCAGACAAAAAGCGTGCAAAATTACAACAAAAAGCGCAGATATGCAAGAAAAAGACACTTTTTGTGTAAAAAATTTGGTTATTTCGTTTATTTTTTGTATTTTTGCACACTTTTTCTTCGTATGTATGCGCGTTTGCGCTTCGTGTGCGAAGGGAAAGGCTTTCTTGCACGAAAGCATAAATTACAGGTTTGAATTATGAAAACAACAAAAAATATTATCTATTTGATGGCATCCGCGTGGATGCTGTTGTCTGCTCAATATGCGTTTGGGCAAGAGATTATAGTCCCTTATCAGATGGGCTTTGAGGAAGAAGATGCAACAGAAATGGCATTTTGGGTGCTTAATCCGGGTCTTGTTGACCCAGAATCGGGTATGGATCGTTGGATAGTCGGTTCTTCAACGCACAATGGCGGGCGTTATTCGTTGTATGTTTCCTGCAATGGAGAGGATGCAGAATTTGGTGCTAAACCCAATGTTCAGTACGCGTATCGCGATTTTACCATTCCAACAGGTCAGTATGATGTAACGTTTGATTATCGTTGCATGGGTGTTGTCGGCTCGGCAATGTGCGCTGGGGTTAGCTTTGCATCTGCTATCAGCAAGGATATGGTGAGTAAGATAGGTTCCAATACTCTCCCCACGTCGATTCAGTCTGCTTCTTTGGTTAAGGATATACGTGGTTCTATCCAATGGAAAAATACCTCGTTCCGTTTTAATGCCAAGGAGGGTGTGACGTATCGTATTTTCTTTGCGTGGTATAACAATAATAAGGATACAACTTTAGTTAATCCGGTGGGTGGTTGTGTGGACAATATCCAAATTACTTCTGCTGCATGTTCTAAGCCACATGATATGGAGGCAGAAAGTAAAAATGATAGTGTGTTCGTTACATGGCAAGGGACGAGTGAGGAGTATATCTTTGAACGTCGTCGAAGAGGTACGGAGAGGTGGTATATGAATACCGGTTTGACGGATAAAGGCATCATTTTGGAAGGGTTGGGCGAAGGCGTGTATGATTTTCGTGTACGGGGCATTTGCAATGATGTGGATACGTCAGCATACGCTTATTTGAACTCGTTTATTGTGTATTACCCGGAACAGCATTGTATTGACTATATTCACTTGCACAATTCTAATATCCATGGCACGATAGGTACATGGACTTCTTCCAAAAAGGATCCATACGCAGTTCCTGATACTATTGTGGATTATGGACCGGATAATAAAGCGTCACGTCATACGGTTAATACAGAACCGGACATATATGATCCTCGGACGGGTGGGCGGCTACTTACGATTCCCGAAGATGAGTTTGCTTCTGTTCGTTTAGGCAACTGGGCTGTCAGCAGTCAGGCGGAGAGTTTGTCATTTGATTTTACAGCAGACTCTGCTGATAACGCATTGGTTCTTATAAAATATGCAGTAGTCTTGGAAGATCCTGATCATGGATATGCCGACCAACCTCGATTTACATTGGAGATATTGGATGAATATGGTAATTTAATAGATCCCACATGCGGTGCGGCAGATTTCTATGCAGATCATACGCGAGAAGGATGGCATACTGAAGGTACTGGGTCTTCCAAAGTATCTTGGAAGGATTGGACTACGTTAGGCTTGAATTTAATGGAAATGGGATTAGCAGGTCAGCAGATAACTATTCGTTTTACGACGTATGATTGTACAATGGGAGGACACTATGGTTATGCATATTTTACATTGGCTTGTGCTTCAGCTAAAATTAATGGAATTAGTTGCGGTGATGATCCTGTCATGACGGTCGAAGCACCTAATGGATTTAACTATCAGTGGTTTGATAAGAATGACAATTTGGTGGCGACCACAAAGCAGTTATCTGTCCTTCCTTCGGATACTACTACGTATCGTTGCCATTTGAGTTATAAAGAAAATGCAGAGTGCGGTTTTGATTTGTATTCCGCTAGTAAACCTCGTTTCCCTGTGGCTGAATTTGAATACCAATGGGCTCCGACGGATTGCCAAAACAAAGTGCGATTTACGAACAAGAGCCACGTGATGGTTAAATTTGATGATTATGAAAAGCACGATTACAATGATAAATGCGATGATTTGCAGTGGGATTTTGGTGGAGGAATGTATAGTCCGGATGAGCGACCGGTGATTACATTCCCTAACGAAGGGGGAGTGTTCCCTGTTACATTATCTGCCTCCATTGCCGAAGGGCGATGCACGGATGATACTACGATTTATATCAAGATACCTGCAATTGGAGACGTAATTTATGAAAAAGATTCGGCTATTTGTCAAGGTGATTATGTTCTTTGGGGTGATGCTCGGTCAGATAGTGTCTACTATGCAGCAGAAGCAGGAGATTATGCCGTAACATGGAAAAGTGTAGCTGGTTGTGATAGTACATGGATATTGCATTTGTCAATTAATCCCACTTCCACAAGGCAGACGTCGGATACGACAATATGTGCGGAAAATCCTTTGATTGTGGATGGACAAATATATAAATACACCACCTCTGGGAAATTCTATCGTTTTTACAAAAATCAATTCAACTGCGATTCTACGATTTGGTGTTATGTGACCGTATTGGATTCCATCAAACCCAATGTGCAAATGAAGGATATTGAGGGGGCGGTCAAGTACAGCGGTGAGTTCCGTGTTCGTGGAACGGGCTTTGACCGTTACACGATTACGCACGAGGGTAAGACGGATTCTTACACATTAAAAGACACGTTGTTAACCGGTTTGAATGGCGGATTGTTTGAATTCCATTTCTTCAATGCGTTGAATTGCGATGTGGAGGTTACTAAATACATGACTCCGCCTTGCGCCGAATTGATTTTCCAGCGGTGGAACGATGTGCTGTCCGTGTATCATCCCGATTCAATAGGCGGGCAACACTTCAAGTCCTTCCAATGGACCAAGAACGACGAGGACATTCCCGATGCCACTGATTCGTATTACTATGATATCAACGGTCTGGATATGTCGGCAGTATATGCTGTTCGGGTAGTGACCGATAAAGACTCGACTTATACTTCGTGTTCCGTACAACCTGTTCCGTACGAGGAACCGCAAGTGCCGGCACGAAAAGTAATCAATAACCAACATTTGACCATTATTGTCAACGGCACCTACTATGATGCCCTTGGTCAGCAAATAAGAAAGGAGAACGAATAATGAAGTTGAGAGTTGTTTTGGCCGCATTATTGGCCTTGGTAGTGGCAGCACCGATGAATGCTGCGCAAAAGAAGAAAAGCAAGAAATCGCATAAGTCTTCCTACGTCCAAAAAGGCAAGTCTTCCAAATCAAGCGGAATGACGGATGAGGAGATACGCCGTTATAATATCCGCCGTTTTGACATCCACAATATCTATGTGTGGGGTGGTGCCGGTTATTCGGGATTGGTGAATAAAGGTACTTCATGGACGGATGGTCTCAACTACACGGGCGATGCTTCGTCCAAATTTGTAGGCGGAGGTGGCGGACTGATAGGCGTAGGTTATGAGTATAACTACAAACGTTTTATCCTGTCGGTCGGTCCTGAGTTCAAGATATTCTCGTCTATGGATAAACTGACAATAGACAATCCTTATACTATTTCTTTGCAAAATCAGTACAACCAAACCAAAAGCTATTCACTCCGCGACATGCAGGAGACGCAGGTCGTGGGTCAAATCACCTTGCCGGTACTATTTGGTATGCAGTTGGACAAGTGGTATTGGAAAGCCGGTTTCAAGTTGGGTTATTCCATCTTGGGGAACTATAAGCAGAAAGGGTCGGTAGGCACGGCTTTGCATGATCCGGCTGCATATGAAGATTGGACACAGAAGATGCCCAATCACTACAATATGGGTGCTTTTGATATCAAAGAGAAAGGCAAGAACCCCTTTGGTTTGGATATAGCCCTTTCGGCAGAAATAGGTCTGCGTCTGGACCAACTGTTAGGTGCCGACTGGCAGGCGCGCAACGAAGAGCGCGATCGCCCTATGCGGATGCGTATTGCCCTGTTTGCCGATTATGGAGTGCTGAATATGGG
>JAGHSG010000158.1 GCA_018066005.1 Bacteroidales bacterium
GTCTTACCGTGATCGACGTGTCCCATAACGGTCACAATCGGGCAACGATCGGTTATATCCTCCTCGTTAACCTCTTCATCGGCATTAATCTCTTCCGTCACTTTGGCGCTGACATATTCGGTGGTGAAACCGAACTCCTCTGCCACGAGGTTGATGGTCTCTGCATCCAGACGCTGGTTGATACTAACCATCACGCCCAGCATCATACATGTACCGATAACCTTGGTTACAGGCACGTTCATCATCGTGGCCAAGTCGTTAGCCGTCACAAACTCCGTCAGTTTTAATACGGTAGATTGTGCTTGCATTTCAGCGCGTTCTTCGTCGCGTTTCTCACGCTCCTGTTTACGGCGCTCGTTCTTGTGAATAGACGTTGCCGACTTGCTATGACGCTCGTTCAGCGAAGCGTTAACACTCTTCACGTTACGACGTATCTCGTCATCGTCTATCTCCACTTTGAAGGTATGTTTATCTCTCTTCTTACCGCCTTTTTGGTTACGTGCATCATTTACATCTACACGTCCCTGACGGATACGCTCACGTTTACGTTTCTCGTTGTTTTGAGAGTCTCCACCCGCATTGTTATTGCTGTCTTTTTGTCCACTCTTGGCAGCAACTTGTTGTTGCGCTTTGCGTTGTTGTTCACGCTCCAAGTGCTCTTTTTTCTTCTCTTCCTTAGTCTTCTTGGTCGGACGAGTAGCCTGATTGATAGCACTCAAATCAATCTTACCCAATACTTTCAGTTGCTGATTAGCAGCAGCCTCTGCTTTCCTGTCCCCCGAAGTCTTTGCCAGTTCAACAGGTTTAGCGGGTTGAGCCGGTTTAGCGGGTTTAGCAGGTTGAACAGGTTGAGCGGGTTGAGCCGGTTTTTCCTTTTTGGCAGGAGCGTCCTTCTTGGGCTCTTGTTTAGGCTCTTTCTTGGGTTCCTCCTTAGCTGCCGGTTGGGGATTAAGATCAATCTTGCCCACAACCTTGGGTTGAGGCACTTCCGTAGCTATATGCTCCGGTTCGGGCTTCTTCTCGGGTTTGGGTTCGATACTGACAGAAGCAGGCATTTCACGTTCTTGGCGCTCCTGGGCCATACGTTCTGCTTCCATTTTGATTGCCATGTCCTTGTTAAATTCCTTGGCGAGAAGCAGATACAAGTCGTCATCGATTCGCGTATTCGGATCGGTGGCGATCTCTTTACCCTGCTTTGCACAGAAATCTACGGCCGTGGACATGCCGATGTTGAGTTCTTTACAAGCTTTGATGAGTTTTATTGCCATAACGTTTAGTTAATTATGAGTTAAGAATTAAGAATTATGAGTTTAGTCGTTTTCAAATTCGGCTTGGAGAACAGCGATAACATTATCGACGGTCTCTTCTTCGAGGTCGGTACCTTTGATCAGTTCGTCTTTGGTCTTGGCCAGAACGGCTTTTGCGGTGTCTAAGCCCATTGCCTTGAAGGCATCCAGTACCCATTGATCGATTTCATCGTTGAACTCGTCCAGATAGATATCTTCGGTGTCTTGGTCATCCATCTCACGGTAAACATCAATCTGATAACCGGTCAGCATGCAAGCCAACTTGATATTGAAACCACCCTTACCGATAGCCAAAGAGACTTCATCGGGTTTGAGGTAAACATCGGCGTGTTTGGTTTCCTCGTCAATAGTCATCGAACTAATCTTGGCAGGAGCCAAAGCGCGTTGAATGAACAGATTGATATTGGATGTGTAGTTAATAACGTCAATATTCTCGTTACGCAACTCGCGTACGATACCATGAATACGTGCACCTTTTATACCAACGCACGCGCCTACGGGGTCGATACGGTCGTCAAAACTCTCCACAGCCACTTTGGCACGCTCACCCGGGATACGGGCAATATTCTTGATGGCGATTAAGCCGTCATGTACCTCGGGTACTTCCTGCTCAAACAGACGTTGTAAGAACAGCGGGCTGGTACGGCTCAAAATGATTTTGGGGTTTTGGTTTTTATTATCCACTTGTACTACAACGGCACGAACAGCGTCGCCTTTGCGGTAGTAATCGGTGGGTATTTGGTTCTGTTTGGGCAAATACAGTTCGTTACCGTCTTCGTCCAAAAGCAGCATCTCTTTCTTCCATACTTGGTAGAGTTCGCCGCTAACTACCTGACCCAACATGTCGGAATAACGGAGATAGAGGTTTTCTTTTTGGAGTTCCAGAATCTTCGAAGCCAGTGTTTGGCGAAGATTAAGTATCATTCGGCGACCGAAAGAGGCAAATTCCACTTTATCGGTCACTTCCTCACCTACCTCGGCTTCGTCATCAAATTTGAGTGCCTCGGACAACTCGATTTGCGTCTCGGGGTTAGCGACGTCGCCATCTTCCATAACAAGGCGGTTGCGATAAATCTCCAAGTCGCCTTTGTCGGGGTTAATAATAACATCGTAGTTAGCATCGGAGCCATACACTTTGGCGATTACACTACGGAACGAATCTTCCAGCACATTGATAAATGTCTGGCGGTCAATGTTTTTGAGTTCTTTGAACTCTGAGAAAATGTCAATCAGGTTGATTGACTCTTGCGTTTTAGCCATAAAATTATTTTTATTTTTTCGATTTTTTCGATATTGTGATGATTCAAGGTCACTTACACCTTGAGGTCATAGCGGATATATTTCACGTCGCCGTACCCGAAAGTGAGGGTCTGTGTCTCTTTTTTGTTTTTCACATCCACCGCAAACGTATCTTCGTCCACCGACACCAATTGACCGTGCAGTTTCTTGCCTTCTCCGGTCAGCAGTTCCACATCGTGTCCAAGATTCTTTTGGTACTGAATCTTGGTCTTGAAGGGGGCTGTCAGGCTGACACTGCCCACTTCCAAGGCATAATCCTCTTTATCGCCCAATTGGTCCACCAAATAGCGGTTCAGGTCAGCGCAGAAATCAACATCTACCACGCCGAGGCGGTCCACCTCCACGAGGATGTTTTGGTCCTTGTCAATCTCTAATGTTTGCAGTTCGTAATCGGTGTCTTTCAAGAAGTTTTCCACCAATGTTTTTACTTGTTCAACAGATACCATAGTATGTACTATTTAGATATGTACAATGTACAATTTATATGCTATTTAGAAGTTCAATTTGCACGAATTGAGGGAACCTTTTCGGGTCCCCTCATTCAAATCGACTGCAAAAGTACAAAAAATTTTTGATATATGCAAATAAAAAACAAAAAAAATATGCGCAAACGCTTGCACATATCAAAAAAAAATCGTACTTTTGCAACATGAAATAAAGAATTGAACTTTTTTGTTCATAGGATTGAACTTTTTTATTAACAACTTTGAACTTTTTTTATTATGGAGTATAAACGCGCTCAATACAAGCAAGTTACAGAACGATTAAAAGAGCCAAGATTACGGCTACAAGTCATTATTGGCCCCCGTCAAGTAGGCAAATCCACCTTGATTCGTCAGGTTTTGGATACTATAAACATACCATTTGACGCTTACAACGCAGATGATGTAGTTAATCCGGGACAAACATGGTTGTCAATGGTTTGGGAAAAATCAAGGATGAAACTTAAGCAAGGCAATGAATCCGAGCGATTATTGGTGATAGATGAAATTCACAAAGTGCCTAACTGGAGTGAAACGGTAAAAGCAGAATGGGATAGAGATACTATGAATAAAACCAATCTAAAAGTGGTTCTTTTAGGTTCTTCGCGGATGCTATTAATGCAGGGATTATCTGAGTCATTAATGGGACGATATGAACTGATTCGTTTACCCCATTGGTCTTTCACAGAAATGAAGGACGCTTTCGGGTGGACGATAGAACAATATATTTATTTTGGCGGTTACCCCGGTGCTGCTCCGTATATACAAGATTTGGCTCGCTGGAGACAATATGTTTTAGATTCGTTGATAGAACCATCTATTGCTAAAGATGTAATTTATTCCACACGAATACTCAAACCCCAATTACTGCGACAATTATTTGAAATAGGCAGCAGTTATTCGGGGCAATTATTGGCATTGAAAAAAATCGCTGCTCAATTGCAAGATGCAGGTAATCTGACCACTTTGGCAGGATATTTGGAATTGTTAGATCAGGCCGGACTATTGGTCGGATTACAAAAATATGCACAGGACAAGGCACGTAAGTACAATTCCATACCTAAATTTCAAGTTCACAACTCGGCATTGCGTAATGTATATGATGACTACACCCCCGATGTAGCAATGGTCAATCCTGACATTTGGGGCCGTTTTGTAGAATCTGCTATAGGCGCCTATTTAGTCAGTCAGGCTCCTGTTTATGGTTATCATGTGTATTATTGGCGAGATACCTCTAATGAGGTAGATTTCGTTTTACGAAGAAATACAAGAACAATTGCTATTGAAGTAAAGTCAGGAAGAAGGCAAAAAAATCAAGGATTGGTACTTTTTGACGAGCAATTCAAACCTTGGCGCTCCATTGTTGTGGGTGGTGACGGTTTTACGGTAGAAGAGTTTCTATCTATGTCATTGAATGATTTATTCAGTTAATACGTACAATTTATTTTTAGCAAAAAAGATGAAAACAATCAAGGAAATATACCGTATCGGATACGGTCCGTCCAGCAGTCACACGATGGCTCCACGGCGTGCAGCCGAGATATTTGCAGCCCGTCATCCCAATAATATGAATTGGGAAGTAACTTTATACGGCAGTTTAGGCGCCACCGGCAAAGGGCACTTGACCGATTGGGCTATTCTGCAAGTTAATCCGCAAGCACAAATCGTCTGGAAAAGTGACGAGTTCCTACCCTTCCACCCCAACGCCTTACGCTTCCGCTGCTTCGATGCAGCCGGACACGAGGAGGATAACTGGGTCGTGTACAGCATCGGCGGCGGTGCTTTAGCCGAAGAAGGCAAGACGGAAGAATCGCCGGAGATATACGACCTTAACACGCTGACGGATATTCTTAACTATTGCGAGGAAAGCGGCAAAGCGTATTGGGAGTATGTCGAGCAATGCGAAAGTAAGGATATTTGGGAACACTTGCACGATGCGTGGGTCGTGATGCGCGAAGCCGTAGAACGCGGTTTAGATACCGAAGGCGTACTGCCCGGTCCACTTAACCTGCGCCGCAAAGCAGCCGCTTACTATGTCAAAGCCAGCGGATATAAAGATAACCTACGCACACGCGGTTTGGTCTTCTCGTATGCTCTGGCAGTAGCCGAAGAAAACGCCAGTGGCGGACGTATCGTAACGGCACCCACCTGCGGTTCATGCGGGGTCTTGCCTGCCGTTTTATATCACTTATGGAAAAGTAGAGAGTTCTCCGAAGCCCGTATATTACGCGCTATGGCAACAGCCGGACTGATAGGTAACGTAGTTCGCCAGAATGCCAGCATAAGCGGTGCCGAGGTGGGCTGTCAGGGCGAGGTAGGTGTGGCTTGTGCTATGGCTGCTGCTGCCGCTAACCAATTATTCGGAGGCAGCCCGACACAAATCGAATATGCCGCAGAGATGGGTTTGGAGCACCACTTAGGGATGACTTGCGACCCCGTTTGCGGACTGGTACAGATACCTTGTATTGAACGTAACGCCTACGCGGCTGCACGCGCCCTGGATGCAAATATATACTCATCCTTCACCGACGGTGTACATCGCGTGTCGTTTGATAAAGTGGTCAAAGTGATGAACCAAACCGGCCACGACCTTCCTTCGCTGTACAAAGAGACGGCACAAGGCGGATTGGCGACCAATTTTTAAAGTTTAGCGGTAAGGGCGCACCAGAGGTTATCCTCCGGAACGGGAGCAGTAATGCAAATATGCTCGTGCGAGACAGGGTGCTCAAAAGCAATCTGACGTGCGTGCAGACATATTCCCCCATCCGGATTACTACGCTTGGCACCATATTTGAGGTCACCTTTGACGGGGCAACCTATGGCTGCCAATTGGCAACGAATCTGGTGATGACGTCCTGTCTCCAAATGAATCTCCAACAACGTATAACGCTCCCCAACAGCCAATGTTTTATAAGTCAAAATGGCTAACTGGGCGTCTTTGGCTTTGGGATTAGCAACAAAGGATTTATTCAGTTTCTCATTGCGAATAAGGTAATTCTCCAATCGCCCTTCGGCTTCGGCAGGTTGCTTCTCCACAATTGCCCAATAGACCTTTTCAATGGGGAATTGGTGAATTGGTGAATCGGTGAATTGATGAACTGACGAATTGATGGACTGGCTCTTTTGGCGGAACATGTCGTTCAGGCGTGAGAGAGCTTTGCTGGTGCGGGCAAAAAGGACTACCCCACTCGTGGGACGGTCTAACCGGTGAGTTACGCCCAAAAAGACTTCTCCGGGTTTGTTGTATTTCTCTTTTATATACCGCTTTACCGTTTCCGAAAGCGGCTCGTCGCCCGTCTTGTCCCCCTGCACAATCTCGTTGCAGGTCTTGGAGACGGCTATGATGTGATTATCTTCGTAAAGGACAGTCATAATATGTACAATTTAGTTATGTACAATGTACAATTTATTTAATCCACGGGAATTGTTTTTTAGGGTTTTCTTCGTCCCTGGCTAACTGGCGTTGGAAAGCCTTGGCTTCTTGTGAATCGGGTTTGAGAATCTTGTGATTCTTATTGAGCCACAACTGGTGCAACATATGCATCTTTTCGGCAATGGACTTACCATACATAAAGACAATACGAAAGCGCTCCCAGATATACGAAATAGCTGTTTTAGACGGGTGCAACATATCTTCGTCATAGTAACGGTAGTCCCGCAATTCGTCCATCAGGATTTCATAAGACGGGAAATAAACCGTCCGTGCTTTGGTGCCTTTCTGCAACGCATCCACCGCTTGCAGCAAGATACCCTTGCTAATCTGATTCTCGTGCAAACCGTCCTTGATATGGCGGATAGGCGAAACGGTGAAGATAAAGCGTTTGTTGTAATACTTATCCAAGACCGGACGCCAAGCATCTACAATCTGCTCCACCGTCAGACGGCGGCGAACAAAGAGATTAGCAGGTTTCTTCTCGCAGTTATCCACAACACGGCCTTCCAATTCATACACCCACGCCGTGCCAAACGTAACGATAATAACATCGGCTTTCTGCACCTCGGCATCATCCATGTGATGCACGATAGAAATGGGATTATACAACGTTCCTGACGGATTGGCTTCTACCTGAAGAAAATACTCCTTCATCTTCTCCGCCATATTGGTAGAGAAACAGGAACCAAGCAGCAAGATATGGTCTTCGACCTGAATCTGCCACGCATTATTGGTAATTTGTACTTTGGTTGAGAATTCCATATTTTAAAGTTATTCAAAGTGCATGACTTGGGCGGGGGATATACGCGTTACGATAGCGGACGGGGCTAAAAGGATAAGCAGCGTAATAATAACCGTTCCAATATTGAGCAGAAGAAATGCCAACCACGGGAAAGCAATAGGTACATAACTGACAAAATACGTGGAGGCATCCAACGGCAACACATGGGTGAAATACTGTATTGCCGCCAGTCCCAAACCTATTATGTCGCCCCACAGAACGCCTTTACCTATCAGCAAAGCCGATTGCGTGATAAAGACACGGCGCACGAAGCGATTATTGGCGCCAAGGGCTTTGAGCGTTCCTATCAAACGTATGCTATCCAAGATAAGAATAATCAGTCCCGAGACGATATTAAACCCGGATACACATAGCATCAAAATAATGATTACAACCACGTTCATATCCAATAAATCCAACCATGAGAAGATTTGCGGATTGAGCTGTTTAACCGTTTGTGTATAAAGGATTTGTGAATCTTCTTGTGCATTATTGACCGTAGCGAAATAGACATAATCCGCCGCTTCATCCAAATAATCCAAGTCATCCACCAATATCTCCACTCCGGACGATAACGAATCGGACCAGTGATTCAGTTGCCGGATAACACGCTCCTGCCCGATGATGAACAACTCGTCAAACTCCATAAAACCGGTCTCATAAATGCCCGACACGGTGAACTTGCGCACCCGCAGATTATCCCCCACAAAATAGCAATAGAACGAACTATCCACCCCTAACCGCATCCATGAAGCCACGGCAGCGGATACCAAGACCTGTTGTGGCTCTTGCGGCACGGTCCCTTGCACCATATTATCCGCAAAATAATCCCAATAAGACGTTCCTTTGACCACTACACCATGAAATGAATCATCTGTTTTGAGCACGCCGGGCTTGGTCAAGAAGCGATTAGCCTGCCGTACATGCGGTAAGGTCTCCAAAGCCGCAATAAGCGAGTCCGTCACCGTAACGGGTGACAGTTCAAAGGTGTTATTGTTCTCATAATTAGTAACCTGGATATGCGCCCCGAAACCGGCTATTTTGTTCGTGATAGTGCGCTTAAAGCCCACTACGATACAGAACGTCAGAATCATAACCGCCACCCCAATAATCATACCCCACAAAGCCACCCGGACAGCAGGGCGCGAAGCACGGTTCTCTCCTTTTTGAGAGAAATAAATTTTATGGGCTATGTATGTTTCTGCACGTAATGGCATAATTTTTGTAGTACTTTTATCAAAATCTTTTGATAAAATGAAACGGCTTTTTTGTATTCTATTGATTGGTTGTTCGTATCTGACTCTCGCAGCCCAGAACATTCCCCAGCGTCTGCCGGAAGAGTATGCCATGAAGCAAACAGAGATGGTTTGTCGTGAATTGAATATAACCGATAGTATTCAGCGACATAAAATCTATTGTATGCATCTCAAATATGCCAAGATGCGGGAGGTCAGCAACACACGCATGGAAGCGTTGGAGCGTATGCAAGCCATGACGGAAGAATTAAAAGGCATCCTAACCGCCGAGCAATACGAGCGTTTCATGAACCAGCAGATAACGTCTCAGCCTCGCACGCCACAAAACCCATACGGTTCAATGCCCAGTATACCATCCATGCCAAAGCAGCTCCCACCAGAAGACCGCCAATAATATCGCCCGGGTAGTGAACTCCCAAATACATTCGACTATAACAATTCATAGCCACCCATAGCATAAGCGGAAGGGTGGCTTTCCAATTCTTCCATATTAACGAGAACAACAGACCGCACGACATGGTGTTGGCTGCGTGGCTGCTGACAAAACCGTAGGCACCGCCCCTGTAGTTATTGACAATATGCAACAGCCCTTCCAAAGCCGGTTCATGCGTAGGACGCGGACGGCAAACAAGGTGCTTGATAATGCCCGACGATATATAATCGCTCAGCCCTACTGCCACGCCAAAGCCGGCTAACAGGACAAGGGCTTTTTTCCATCCGAAACGCCAAAACAGCAAGCCCACCAACACGGCATATAAAGGCAACCACGTAAGTTTGCCGGATATAATCCACATCAATTGATCCGCCCAAGGGGCGTTCCAATTATTGATGGCTACCAACCACGCTTGATCTATTTGTATCAGTTGCTCCATAATTCATAAGAATGGCCGTGTGACAAGCCACAACCCCTGCTGTTTCGGTACGCAGGCGACTATCGCCCAGACTGACCGGAACAAAACCTAATTGCAAGGCATCCTGTATCTCCTGCTCGGAGAAATCTCCCTCGGGACCGATGAGTACAAGAACATCCCTACCCTTGCTTATTTCGTTTTTGAGTATTTTCTTATCTTCCTGGTAACAATGGGCAATGAACTTGTCCTGTTCCTTGGCTGCGCGTATAAACTCGTCGTAAGGCGTCAGTTCATTCAGTTTGGGCAAGTAAGGCGTCAGACTCTGCTTGGCGGCAGAGAGGATAATCTTCTGCAAACGGTCTATACGCAGTTGCTTACGCTCGGAGAAGCGGCAGAGCAAAGGTGTTATTTCATCCACCCCTATCTCGGTACATTTCTCCACCATCCACTCCAATCGCTCCACGTTCTTGGTTGGTGCGATGGCTATATGTAAGTAGAAATTATGATTCTTCGTCTGTTTTTCCTGCGAAATAATCTCAAACTCACAATGCTTGGGATGCGGGTTGGTAATACGTGCCATATAGGTCGTTCCCCGTCCGTCCGTGAGCAGAATATCATCGCCTTTGGTGTAACGAAGTACGCGCACGCAATGCCCGCTTTCTTCTTCATTAAGGCAATGAACGGTGTTTATATCCGGTGTGTAAAAAAGGTACATATTAGTTTAGAGTGGAGAGTTTAAAGATTAAAACTCACTTTCTTTGAGTCGTTCAGCGTTTTCAGCTACGGTCAAGGCATCTATGACGCCCTGTATATCGCCGTCCATAAAGGCGGTCAGGTTGTAGATAGTAAAGCCGATGCGGTGGTCGGTTATACGTCCCTGCGGGTAGTTGTACGTACGAATCTTGGCACTACGGTCACCCGTCGATACCATCGTTTTACGTCGTGCAGCTATATCATCCACGTATTTCTGATGCTCCTTA
>JAGHSG010000057.1 GCA_018066005.1 Bacteroidales bacterium
GCATTGCAGTTGAGCTTTTGGCTCAAGTAGTATTTGAGACGGCTGCTATCCAAAGCACCACCCATACCGATAACGCGGTTCTTCTTCAGACCGGTAGCCTTCATGGTCAGATAAGCCATCGTATCCATCGGGTTGGAAACAACTACCAAGATAGCCTTGGGTGAGTATTTCAAGATTTGCTCAGCAACGCTCTTGACGATACCGGCATTAACACCGATCAATTCCTCACGAGTCATACCCGGTTTGCGAGGCAGACCACTGGTGATAACGACTACATCACTGTTAGCGGTTTCTTCGTACTTGTTTGTAACACCTTTAACTACGGTATCAAAACCGATTAATTGAGCAGTTTGCATGATATCCATGGCTTTGCCTTCGGCAACACCTTCTTTGATATCAATTAACACAACTTCGCTGGCGATATTCTTAACAGCCAGCACATTAGCACACGTAGCGCCTACGTTACCTGCACCTACGACAGTTACTTTTGACATAATAAATTGTTTTTTTAGTTGTTAATTATTATTGTTCACTACATTTTTGTTCGCTCAAAGCTTCCATCACATTGATGATATAATCACCCATCTTCTCGCACTCCACCACAATATCCATATAGTTAACACCCGTCAGGTAAGCATATTGATGCTCGGTGATGTTGATGGTGTTCTGTGACTTCAACAACTCACGGTAATTATTGATCTCATGCTCGTTATTGCATGCCTCCATAAAATCGTTCTCGGAGATATAGTTGGCGGTTTCCAACACGCGCACCATGTTCTGCAATGCTCTATCCACCAAGTCAAACATGTGATTAACATTATCGTTTTGCTCTTGCGTATAGTCGTATTTACCTTGGAAGCGGAATTTGATATAACGGGCTATATTGAAATTGGCATCACCCACCGATTCCAACTCACTCACGATACGCAACATCTTGTGTACCTCGTGTTTGGATTGCTCACTCAACCGGCCGTCAGCCACTTTATTCAAGTACCCCGCTATCTCCACCTCCATACGGTCGGATATACCTTCGTATTTCTCCACGCGCGAGAAAGTAGCGGTAAACTCCTTCTCGTCCTTAGTGGTATAGAGCACACGAATCATTTCCATCATACGTCCCACGCGGGCGGCCATCACATGTATCTCGCGCCATGCTTGCAGAATAGAGAACTCGGATGTGGACATCAGACCACCCGTGATGAACTTCAACTGCTCATCATCCTCTTTGACCTTGGTAGCAATCAAGTGGCAAACCAATTTCTCCAATTGCGGAACAAAACCGATTAACACACACGTGTTGCACACGTTAAAGGCGGTGTGGAAAGTAGCCAAGATGGCATTCAGTTGGTTGGCACTGACGTCACTGACCGTTCCCGGCGTGAAGTCAACACCCCAGATAGAACATATCGTTCCTACAAACCAGCGGAAGACACACAGCACCCATATCACGCCGAACACGTTAAACACCAAGTGTGCCATAGCGGCTCTTCGGGCTTGCGTAGAAGCGGATAGAGCCACCACGTTGGACGTGATGGTAGTACCTATGTTCTCACCCATGACCAACGCAATACCCATATCTATCGGTAATACGTGCGTGGAGCAGAGTGTCATCGTAATAGCCATAATGGCGGCGGATGACTGCACGGCAAAAGTTAATATACCACCCACTAATAAGTACAGGAAATAACTGCCGTAACCGTATGCGGATGTACTTTCAAAGAACGAAACCACAGCCGGCACTTCATCCAAACGCATGTCGTTGGCATTAATCTTCAAGGTCGTCAAACCCAACAACATAAATGCCAAACCGATGATGAACTCACCCATGTTGGCTTTGCGCTTGGTGTAGATAAGGACAACTGCCAGCACAATGGCAAAATATACAATAAAACGCATATCCAACGATCCTCCGCCCAGCACCATAATCCATGCTGTGAACGTTGTACCGATGTTAGCACCCATAATAACGGATATAGCTTGACGCAACGTAAGCAATCCGGCACTGACAAAAGAAACAGTCATCACGGTTGTAGCCGTAGATGACTGAATACTGGCAGTTATGAATGCACCTGTTAATACTCCCGAGAAACGGTTAGTAGTCATAGTACCCAGTACGTTACTGAGTTTGCTACCGGCCATTTTTTGCAGACCCTCACTCATCACCTTCATGCCATACATAAGCATGGCAACCGATCCGACGAGTGTAAGAATTTGTAAAAGAAGTTGCATTTCTATCGTTTTTATCAATTAGACTGCAAAAATACAATAAAATTTTGAAATATGCAAATATTTCACCCAATATTTGGTAAAATAAAAAAAAAGCAGTAACTTTGTACCGCTTTTTCTGTCGGGATGACAAGATTTGCACAGAGCGCGAAGCGCGCAGTTCGTTCGAGCGAAGCGAGAAAAGAACTTCTGCGGAGAATCTTGGCATACAGGCACAGAAAAAGAGGAACATGTCCTCGTTTTTTTTGTCGTGATGACAAGATTTGAACTTGCGACCTCCGGTCC
>JAGHSG010000142.1 GCA_018066005.1 Bacteroidales bacterium
TTTTTGACATAGGCAAATAAAAAAGCAAAAAAAATACATTTTTTGTACGAATTATGCAAATTTCACTGCAATATGACCGAAGAAAGACCTCCACGACCATGGTAGGTTCCCTTGCTATCGGCTCTGATTACCCTATTCGTATTCAGACGATGGCTAACACTTCGACCAATGATGTTGATGCTTCCGTGGCCCAAGCGCAACGCTGTAAGCAAGCCGGAGCAGACCTCTTCCGATTCACCACACAAGGTATGCGCGAAGTAGAAGCGGTCAAAGAAATAAAGAGGCAACTCAGCGATTCACCATCCTCCCTCCCCCTCGTTGCCGATATTCATTTCCGTTCAGACGTAGCGGATGCAGCAGCACAAGTGGTAGAGAAAGTGCGCATCAACCCGGGAAACTATGCGAACGACCCTGCCACCATACAAGAACGTTTCACACACCTTATTAATATATGCAAGCAGCACCACACCGCTATTCGTATCGGCGTTAATCACGGTTCGCTATCCCAGCGCATCATGAATCAATACGGCGACACGCCCGAAGGTATGGTCGCTTCGTGCATGGAGTTCCTGCGCATAGCCGTACAAGAAGATTTCCACGATATAGTCCTTAGCATCAAAGCCTCTAACACCCGCATTATGGTAGAGACTGTCCGCCTGCTCGTGCGTACGATGGATGCCGAGAAGATGGCTTTCCCGTTACATTTAGGCGTTACCGAAGCCGGCGAAGGCGAAGACGGTCGCATCAAGTCAGCCGTCGGTATAGGCGCTTTGTTAGCCGAAGGTATAGGTGATACAATACGTGTGTCCTTATCCGAAGAACCCGAAGCCGAGATACCCGTGGCACAGCAGTTAGTGGCGTACTTTGCCAACCCCGACAGCATACGGTACAAAAACGAGAATATCATCACTTACGACGAAGAAAAACAATCCGTTTTCTATTATACGCAGCAACCTATTTGGCCTCTGTTCCAATTGCAGGCAGCCGCTGAATGCGGACGACTGTTATGGCAATTTAATGGTCGCCAATTGGAACTATTAAACCCGCATTTCACAACCGAACAACTGGAACAACTCAGCCGAGATATTCTGCAAGCCGCAGGTATTATGCGCTATAAAACCGAGTTTGTCAGTTGCCCCGGCTGCGGACGAACGATGTTTGATCTGCAACAAACGGTAGCCAATATCAAAGCCGCCTTCACCAATTCCCCGACTCACCAATTCACCGATTCACCGATTCACCAATTTCCCAAGATTGCCGTCATGGGTTGTATCGTTAACGGACCGGGTGAAATGGCCGATGCCGACTATGGATACGTAGGGGCAGGACGTGACCGCGTCTCACTATATAAAGGCAAGGAATGTGTCCTCAAAAACATCCCGCAAGAAGAAGCAGTCAGCAGACTCATTGAACTCATCAACAATGATAAATAACAATAACTAACTATATAATAAATCACTAAACACTATGTTAAAAAGTCCTTTACAGATTGCACGTCAATCGTATCAGCCCAAGATGCCGAAAGCCTTGCTTGGGCAAGTAGTTCTAACAGAAGGTCATGCTACTGAGTCTGTAGCTGACCAAGATGAAATCAAAGCTCTTTTCCCCAACACCTATGGAATGCCGCTTATCACATTAGAAGCAGCTCCGTGTGCTGTTAAGCAAGAAAAAGCCATCAACGTAGGCGTCATACTCTCCGGTGGTCAAGCACCCGGCGGACACAATGTTATCTGCGGATTGTTTGACGGACTCAAAAAGATGAATCCCGACAACAAACTTTATGGTTTTTTAGGTGGTCCCAGCGGATTGATTGATGGCGAATACGAAGAATTAACAGCCGAGATTATCGACGAGTACCGCAACACGGGTGGTTTTGATATCATCGGCTCCGGTCGTACCAAACTGGAAGAAGAGTGGCAATTCGACAACGGTATTCAGGTTTGTAAGAAACTCGGCATCAGCGCTATTGTTATCATCGGTGGTGACGACTCCAACACCAACGCTTGCGTGCTGGCTGAGTATTACCTCAAAAAACAATGCGGTATTCAAGTTATCGGTTGCCCCAAGGCTATTGACGGAGACCTCAAAAACGAGATGATTGAGACATCCTTCGGTTTTGACACCGCTTGCAAAGTATATAGCGAACTGATTGGTAACATCCAACGCGATGCCAACTCGGCTAAGAAATATTGGCACTTCATCCGTCTTATGGGACGTTCCGCCAGTCATATAGCCCTCGAATGCGCCCTGCAAAGTCAACCTAATATCTGCATTATCTCCGAAGAAGTAGAAGCCAAGAATATGACTCTGCAAGATATCGTGGACCAAATTGCACAAGTGGTTGCAGACCGCGCCAAAGCCGGTCAGAACTTCGGTACCGTTCTTATCCCCGAAGGACTGATTGAGTTCATCCCCGCTATGCGTATTTTGATTCAAGAGCTCAACGACCTGCTCGCGAATAACGACGAGTTCGTAGCTATGGAAGGTGACGACGCCAAACGTGAGTATATCAAGACAATGCTCACACCTATATCCTGCGACCTCTACCGCTCGCTGCCGAAGGCTATTGCTAAACAGCTCACTATGGACCGCGACCCCCACGGAAACGTACAAGTATCCCTCATTGAGACAGAGAAACTTCTCATCGAGATGGTTGGCAAGAAACTTGCACAAATGAAAGCGGCAGGCACCTACGTAGGTAAGTTTGCCACCCAACATCACTTCTTCGGCTACGAAGGACGCTGCGCTATTCCATCCAATTTTGATGCCGACTATTGCTACTCACTCGGTCAAACCGCTACCCAACTCATCGTTGCCGGTAAAACAGGTTATATGGCTGTTGTACGCAACTTGACCAAACCCGCTGCCGAATGGATTGCCGGTGGTGTGCCTATCACTATGATGTTCAACATGGAGAAACGTAACGGTAAGATGAAACCCGTTATCCAAAAAGCCCTCGTGGATTTGAAAGGTAAACCCTTCCAATACCTTGACGCTCACCGTGCAGACTGGGCTGATGCCGATATGGACTATATCTATCCGGGACCTATCCAATACTACGGACCTACCGAGGTCTGCGACCAACCTACCCGTACCCTCCTTCTGGAAAATGCGTAAGTGGTTAGTTTTCAGTATGCTACTCATCGTTCAACTGGCGTTCGGTCAGTTTAGCGATGAGCAGTTATACATGGCTTATATGTCTTCTGACCTCACGCTGTGGGGGCAGTATATAGACGCACAGGAATGGTCACACCTGACACATTCCGAACGGCTGCGCCTCATTAACTACGAATACGGTTATATACCCATCCTCGCAGACCAACAACGTACCGAAGAAGCAGCACGCTACTTGCGCCAATATGAGCAGCATTTGGAAGCCGAAAAAGCCACCTTACCGAAAGCCACGTATTTGAGTTATTGGTCAGCAGCACATGCTTATGAGTATTTATTGGATAAAAGCAAGATTCTATCCGAGGGGGTGCAGTCCTTCAAGCTCGCCAAACAGGCATTGGAGACAGACCCCAATAATCCTTTTGCGCTCACGCTGAAAGGGAATATAGATTTCTATGCACCTAAAATTATTGGGGGAAACAAGAAAAACGCTATGGTGCTCTTTGCCCGGGCCGAAAAAATCATGTTGGCGGATTCTGCGTTTTATTACCTGTGGAACTTGCCGGCTATTCAACTATGCATAGCCCAGTGTTACGAAAAAACAGATGACCTGCCTAACGCACTCCGCCAAGCCGAAAGAGCACTCCACCGGCACCCGCACTTTGCCTACCTCCGCGACACCTACCTCCCACAACTCAAAAAAAAGACAACCGGTAACAAATAATCACTCTAACGTGATTTTAAATTAAATCAACCAAAATATTTTACAATGATGGTGAAGAAATTTTATATTCTTGGCGTCATTATGATGACATCCATAGTCACAATGGCAAATGATGTGATTGTTGCCGTTAACCAATTACCGGAACAGGCACAAGTATTTATGAAAACATATTTTGCCCAAGACAACATCGCCTACGCGACAGCAGACAAAACAGTCGGCTTTATTACCGAGTACAACGTTCGCTTGGCTGATGGTACCGAGATTGAATTCAGTCGCGACGGCTCATTGAAAAAAGTAGATTGCAAAATGCGTCCTATGCCCACAGGTGTCGTTCCTCAAAAGATTGTGGCTTATATTCAAACTGCCTTCCCCAACACGATGATTAAGGAATACAAGATTGAGTTCTTTGGGCAAAAAGTGGAACTAACCAATGAATTGGAATTAGTCTTTGATAAGGACGGCAATCCAACAGGAATTGATGACTAAATCAGTATTCATATTAGGGCCATGCGCAGCGGAGACGGAAGAGCAAGTGATGGCCACAGCCAAAGCCATTAAACGGTTGACGGTTGACGATGCACAATGCACGGTTGACGACATTATCTTTCGTGCAGGGATATGGAAGCCCCGAACCAGCCCTAACACTTTTCAAGGCATAGGTACAGAGGGGCTTTATTGGCTGCAACGTGTACAAGCCGAGATAGGGTTGGACTGCGCCACCGAAGTAGTCAACACAGAACAATTGCAGGCCGTAGCCGATGCACATATACCTTATATATGGATAGGCGCACGTACGAGTGCTAACCCTATTGCTGTTCAAGAAATAAGTGATGCACTATGTGCCTTAACCGAACGCAATAAGCATGTGTTCAAAGGTGTATTTATCAAAAATCCCGTAAACGAAGACGTCGCGTTATGGATAGGCAATATAGAACGACTGGAACAATGTGGTTTACCCATTGCGGCCATTCATCGGGGATGCAATCATCACCCGTGTTGGAAAATGGCATATGAATTACACCAACAACGTCCGGATATCCCTATTCTACTTGACCCCAGTCACATGAGTGGAGACAGCAACCGAGTGCCTGAGTTATGCGCCAAAGGAGCCGAACTGGGTTACAACGGGTATATGGTGGAAGTACATATCCAACCCAAGGAAGCTTGGAGCGACGCTCAACAGCAAATTGAGCCTAATGCCGTTAAGCGGTTGACGATGCACGATGCACAATGCACGATGCACGCTACAGAGTTATTATGGCAGCGGGCGATGATGGATGAGACAGATGACGCCTTATGGAGTATCTTAAAGCAACGCATGGATATCAGCCAACAGATTGGGGTATGGAAAAAAGCTCACGGTGTAGATATTGTGCAACCGGAGCGATATCAAGATATTCTTCAACGGCGATTGACTTGGGCCGCAGCACATAACATCCGTCCGGAAGCCGTCCGGCAAATTATGGATGCTATTCATACAGAAAGCGTCAGGATTCAATCCTGACGCTTTCTTTTATCTTTGGATGACCAACTTACCGGATTTGATAAGGCGTTTGCCATTTTCCAAGAAGGCCCAGAAATAAACCTTATTGGGTTGGAGAGAAATAACCGTACAAAGCGAGTAATCGGTTACGTGTGCAAAATACGTTTGCCCAAAACCGTCCGTCGTTGTGTTGAAATTATTCGGATCACTTTCCTCCAATTTATGGTAACATACCAGACTGCCATTCATATCATACAAAGCAAACATAACATTTGCACGTAGCGATGCAATCGCAATCTGCGGCGCCCCCGGAACTACCTGAATCAGCACATCTCCTCCCATCGGTTTTTGAGCATATTTAATGTCAGAACGTTTGAAGAGAATTTTATACGTATATTTGGTACCATTTTCAGCACGATACGTAAGGTGGAAGGTTGAGTCATTCTCATCTACCATCGAATAATCAATATCGTTCTCAGCCGACACTACAGCTCCGCGTTCAAACTCATAGCGAGCAAAACGTGAATTGGTGTTGGAATACTCCAAACGGAAGCCCGGAGCATTATCACGCGTATCTTTGAGGATATAGACGTAATAATACTTATCCAACATAAACTCATCTATCTCACGCGGAATACTCATGTAATCTTCTATAATCAATTTGGTAACGCGGTTGATTGAATCCAAGATTAACTCCTGATAAACATAGTACGTCATCGCATTGCCGTTAGGAGCCAAAACGGTGATAGGAATACGATTAGCAACCACCACTTCCACATCGGTAGTATCACGCATCTCACGTAGAATCTCCGGTGAACCGATAGAATACGTTGCCAAACTATCTTCCGTTGCACAAGCCACATCGGACGAAGAGAAGAACAAGTCCGGATTAAAGCCAATCGGATATACCATACGATAAGTCAACGAATCAGGATTGAAATCCTTATCGAAACCCTGTGCTATACTAATGACTTGTCCTTTGACCTTGATATAAGTCAAACGAGCATTATCACTATCTTCCGGACGTTTCGGTTCATTGCTCTTGATATGGAACAGCACAGAATAAGCATTCTCGGTCTCGCCATCAGGAGCCGTTACATAGCATATAAACTCAACGGCAGTGATTAAAGCGTCCTGATAAGTATATGTGGTATCCTTGGTGATGACTTGATCTACCTCAGCCGCTTGGAAAGTTACCTCGGGAACATCCTTCAACGAATCCACCGTAAACTCATATCCGAATTGCTCCGGTACAAAGCCCGGCATCAAAGTGTCATTGAGATTGATAGATTGCAACAAGGCATTCGATGACTTACCTTCTATGAAATGGAGGTAATACGTCCCCGTATGTTCCTTATCTTCAGCCAAAACAGTCACTTGCACCTCGAATGTGCTAACAATGGTTATATCCACATTTTGGGCAGGGTCGTTCTTGACAAAAGTAATAATAGGTGTTTGTGTAATTCCGTATTCCAATTGGATGTTATACGAGAAAATACCCTCATCAAAGCCCGATATATCGGTACCATTATAAGCAATCATCGACAATGTGGTATCGGACGAGTAAGCCAACGGGAACGAGAGTGTATAAACACGTGTTTGACCATTTTGAGCCGTTACCGTTATTTGTGTCTTGCCTAACGAATGGTCTGCACTTTCAGCCGGTATATCTACCATGGATATGGTTTGATAGCGGTCGCCTTCGGTGTAGAAGATATTCGGACGCTCGGTAGCATCGGTGGGCATGATGATAGTATAGTCATTCTTATCGCCCCTGAATGACGGAAGCGAATCACCATTGAGGTAAATCATTTGCAACGTATCTACCGCTGAACGTATAATTTCGTAAGTCACCGTATAGGTATTGCGGTGTCCGCTTTCTGCCGTAACGACATATTGGCAGAGGCGCATCCAAGCGGTTTGCTGCAACGTATCTACCGTAACTACCTGCATAGCGTCTGCCACTTCCCAACTAATGGTCGGGAACGCAGTGGTGCCGATAGGTAACTCGTAATTATAATTGAATCGTTGTGGCATGAAGCCCTCTAACGAATCACCGTCGGCATAGAGCATCAACAAAGTATCAGCCTCAGATGGTTGGAAAGCGAAGAACAATATATACTGCGATTGCGTTTCGGTATCTTCCGCCGTTACCGTGATGGTAGCACGTTGATTCTTTCCTTCCTGTTGGATAGCCGGTTCGCTAACCTGTTGTCCCTGTTCGCCCTTAACGACAAATATCTCAGGCAGGGTACGTACACCGGATGGAATGGTGATATAATAGAACCGATTATTCGGGGTAAAATTGGCTAACGAATCACCATCCAGATAAATCATCTTCAAATCTGTATTGGTTGATTTAACGCCTTTGAAGATAAGGGTATAAGTATTCTTGGAAACACCATCCGGAGCCGTAACATCCAGATAAGCCGTCTGTCCCACATAACGCAAAGCCATTGATTGACCTTCCATCTTGAGAGTTGCCGAGATATCGGGAAGGTTATCCTCACCATACGGCAGATTGATTGTGTAGCGGTTAAGACCCGGGTTGAAATAAAGGTCAGGATTCATATCCGGACGATAATTCTCCATAGGTTGCCCATCCAACCAAATCATGGACAAGGTCGCGTCATTCGAGAGTGTCTGTTCGTACACTTCCACCGTATAATCCATCGTTGACACGCCATCTTGTGCTATAACATGTAAGGTATATATATTGCCCTCGGATGTTACCTGCACGGTTTGGAACTTATCTTTAGAACGCCATTCCATAGTCACCGGTGTATGTTGTACCTGAACCGAATAGTACGAGCGATAAGGTTCGAAATGCTCCACCATAACGCCATTGACAATAATGGCACTCAGTTGCACATTGTGACTGGGTTCAGCCGTAAAGGTCAGTTCATAACTATTCGTACGTGTGCCGTCGGAAGAAGTAACCACTAAATAAGTCGTCTCGTTAATACCTCCCGTCACCACATCAACATGGGCTTTCGGGTCGGAAGCGACAAAGGCGATAGACGGAACCAATGGCTCATGCTCTTTGTATTTCCCGACAGGAATAACTATCGTATATTGCAACGAATCGGCACGGAACTCGGACATGGCTTGACCATCCAGCAATATAGATTTCAAAGTAGCATCTGCCGATACGACCTGCGAAATAGTTACCGTATAAGGCGTTGCACCCACTGTGCCGTCCTCTGCCGTAACCCAAATGGTATAGACATTATTCTCACGGGTGATTTGAATTGTTTGTGCATCGTTTTCGCCCAAAGCAACAAGATCCATAGCACTATCGGAATAGATGGT
This sequence comes from Bacteroidales bacterium, assembly GCA_018066005.1. Taxonomy (GTDB): domain Bacteria; phylum Bacteroidota; class Bacteroidia; order Bacteroidales; family Paludibacteraceae; genus Colicola. The sequence goes on from JAGHSG010000142.1 coordinate 8,631, forward strand.
GTAATCCTTGACTTGAGGAGCAAAGCCCTCAATCAGTACATCGTTGACATAAATGCCCTGCAGGTTGGTAGAAGACGACTTAACCGTAGGAGCGGTAATGGTGTACGTATGTTCCTCTGAACCAATCACACGCCATGTCATCTTGTTGGGCTGACGGGTATAAATAACCGAGTCTTGCGCATCTTTACGAACAAAAGCCATTATCATGGGTAGCACGTGCTCGTAATCGTATTTATCAGGTTCAAACTCTGCCAACAAGTCACCGTCCAATTCCAATTCAGATAACTGACCACTGGTGGTATGTTGCGGTTTTTGCAGTTGCACGGTATAGGTCTGTTGCGCCCCACTCTCTGCCGTTACGGTAAACAGACCATTATCCATCACTACCGTCTGTGCATCTTCTGCCTTGACGAAGTTCATGGCAGGTAATGCCTCACCGAAATAGGTATATTCGTACGTAGTGGGATCAAAGTTGTCAATACCATCTATACCTGCCAGTTGGGTATTCGCCGATTGTTTGTAAGTATAAATCAGTTTATAGACTTTGGCTTCGCCCGACTCGGGTTGAACGGTAATTGTAATCGTATCACCAGAACGCACCGTCGTAATCGTTTGGCGGTTGCTGGCGGGATAAGGATAAACATCCGGCAATAAGTCACCCGCCTTCAAATCAAACTTATACTCGGTCGTTTCCGCATCAAAATC
>JAGHSG010000051.1 GCA_018066005.1 Bacteroidales bacterium
TGGCCGTGTAGTCCGTATCGAATTCAATGTTACCGGTAGCAGCGACAACGGCTACGGATTCTCACAACCGGCATATTTTGCTTACGATGATGTGGCTGTTCGTTTCTATGAGGGAGATGAATTGACGAAGCCACAACCGGGCCTGCCACGAGTTTATCTGTGGTTGACTAATCGGAATTGAAAACACAGAAACTTCTTTATCAAGGGCAGATTGTCATTATGCGTAATGGGTATATATACGATTCCACAGGACTACTTGTAAGGTAGTTTTCAGATTCATCACGGATTCGACAAAAAAAAGGCCTCAAACATGTGTTTGGGGCTTTTCTTTGGTTAACCGCAAAGGCTAACCGAGGTCGATTCTTGAACTTACTTAACGCGACGCTCAGGAATACGTGCCTTTTTACCGGTCAAATCACGCAGGTAATACAACTTAGCGCGACGAACTTTACCGTACTTGTTGACAGTAATACTTTCAATGAAAGGACTGTTCATGGGGAAGATACGCTCAACGCCGACGTTGCCGGACATCTTACGAACCGTGAAACGCTTCTTGTCCTCGTCTCCGTGAATAGCAATCACGTCGCCGCGGAACTCCTGAATACGCTCCTTGTTACCCTCTTTAATACGATAAGCCACAGTGATCTGGTCACCGGCTGCGAAAGCCGGGAACTCTTTTTTCTCACCGGCAAATGCCTCTTCGGCAATCTTCATCAAATCCATTGTAATAATGATTTTAATGGTTACGCGGGCTATAGCATACACTACTATTCGTCGCGATTCTTTTCTTGCGCGCAGGGCGCACAACACATCGCCAACTACCTTAATCGTCAGCGGCTATAACCGAAATTCGCTGCAAAAGTACGAAGAATTTTTGAATTATGCAAATAAAAATGCTTTTTTTCTGCTTTTGTGTGCTCCTTTGGTCAGTTTTTGCGGCTTATTTCTCTTTTTGTTAAAATAATTTGCATATATGGAGATTTTTTTGTACCTTTGCAGTCAAATACATGATAAACACACAACCGGTATGAAAAAATCAATATTGGGACTTATATTCTTGGTTCTGACGATGCCCTTATGGGCGGCAGAGCGCAGTGAACAGGATGCGGCGCAGATTGCGGCGCAGTTTATGAATAACGAGCCTGATATGGCGCGCAAAATGGCTTCGCCGCGTAAGGCATCGCAGATGAAGATGGCTTATCGCTGTATGAAGAAGAACAGCGAGGAGCCGGCATATTACGTATTCAATCAGGAAAGTGGCGGTTATGTCATCGTCAGTGGCGATGACCGCACGGAGGATGTGTTGGTTTATGCCGAAAAGGGAACATTTGACCCGGAGTATATCAATCCTAATTTCCGTTTTTGGCTCAAACACTTGCAAGAGGAAATCTCCATAGCAAACGACAGCAATGCCGTGGATAAAGTGACACCCCGCAAGGCCACGACTGCCATCGGTCCGTTGCTGAAAAACAAAGACGGTAAAGATATTGAGTGGTATCAGGAAACACCCTATAACAACCTTTGCCCCATAGATAAATATGACAACACACGTAGTTTGACGGGTTGTGTGGCAACAGCCATGGCGCAAATTATGTATATGTGGCATTATCCGGAAAAAGGAACAGGTAGCAAGACTTATACATGGACGAATGCCAATAAAAAATCACAAAAAGAAACTTTGACCGCCAACTTCGGCGAAACAATCTACGACTGGGACAATATGTTACCCACCTATGACAACGTCCAATACACCAACCAACAAGCCAATGCCGTGGCGACGCTGATGTACCAGTTAGGCGTGGCGTGCGAGATGGAATATGGCGGAGATAGGGCCGGCGGTAGCGGTGCGTGGACGGATGATATGGGAGTAGGGGTGACAACTTATTTAGGGTATAAAGTGGACCGATTTATTACTTCCTATTCCCGAAGTGATTACGGAACGGCTGCTTTTTCTCCGGCAGAATATAATGTTACCGTTGATAAGTTTGAAGCCTATTTTAACGCGGATTTGGAAGCCGGCAGACCGATTATCATGGGTGGTGAAGATGAAGAGGGCGGACATGAGTTTGTATGCGACGGACGTAATACGAGCGGCTATTTCCATATTAATTGGGGTTGGGAAGGAGACGGTAATAATTACTGCAAATTGAGTTCGCTCAAACCGCAAGGGTCTTCCTATAATTTTTCATCTCAATTAGATGCGCTTATCGGTTTGCAACCGGCTCAAATAGACACGGTGCATGTAACGGGTGTAACGGTTTCTCCTGCTTCGGCTACCTTAAAAATCAATGAGAAAACGACGCTGACTGCCACCATAGCACCGACCAATGCAACGGTCAAGAAAATCAATTGGTCCAGCAGCAATATAAACGTAGCCACCGTTACCGATGCCGGTATAGTTCGCGGTGTAGGAGCGGGCGAAGCGGTTATTACGGCTATGTCGCCCGATGGCAGTAAGAAAGGTACGGCCACCATTACGGTAATGAACGAAGTGGTTGCTGCAGATGTGTTTACGTTGGTAACGGATGCTTCCGAATTGAGTAAAGGGGATGACATTATTATCGTTACTACGCATAAGAGTGTCCATTATGGAGCAACAACCGAACTGACCAGCACTTCCAAGAGTGGTTTTTTGGGAGTAGAAGAAGTGGCGATAGAGGAGAATACCATCACGTTAGCCGAAGGGGCATCTGTGGCTGTGTTTACCTTAGACGGCTCGGCAGGAGCGTGGACGCTGACCAACGATGATAAGGGGCAATTAGGAACTAAGGACGCTAAAAAACTGAAATGGGACGACGGTACACAAACATGGACGATTGCTATATCTAACGATAATGCCACTATTGCCAGCACCAATACAAATAAAGGACGCATCTTGTTCAATTATAATAACGGTTCACCGCGTTTCTCCACCTATACATCCAAAACGTCTGCTGTTATGCTGTTGCCGCAGATATATGCACGTAGCGCATCTGTCAAACCCTCGGTCGTACCGGTGACGGGGGTTAAATTGGGTCAGACAACGGCACAGATGATAGAGGACGCAGAGATACTGATGTATTATGAAGTCTTGCCTGCTACGGCTACCAACAAAGGTATCACGTGGACATCTTCCCGACCCGAGGTGGCGAAGATAACTTCCACCAATACGGAAGCCAAGACGGGTGTATTGAAAGCATTGGCAGAGGGTACTACAACCATCACGATTACAACGGCGGATGGTGGTTTTACTGCTACTTGCTTGGTTACGGTGAGCAAGACGCCTATTGTGGCAGTGGACACGACATACGTTACTCCGTCCGAAGCGCGTGCCATTGGTATGAAACTGACTGCCGGCAGTAATACCGAACCGCACATGTACGCCGTGACGGGATATGTGACCGTTCCTAATTCATCTTCCTACCACGGTTTCTGGATGGCAGATAACGCCGGAAACGAACAAATATTCCAAGGGTTTGAATGTACCTTGCCTTCGAGGGTGGTGGTATTGGAAGAGGGCATGTATATTCGGGTGTTCGGGTATATTATGAACTACAACGACGAGAAAGCACAAATCAAAAACGGCGAAGTGGTGATTTTGGACGAACCCACACCTTCGGCATTGGAGAATATATCCGTTCCTGCAACGATGAATAAATGTATCCTTAACGGACATCTATATCTGATTAAGGATGCGATGGTGTATGACTGCACGGGACGCAGAATAAGATAAGGAAACATTATTTTACTATTATGAATATATCATACAAATGGCTGAAACGGTACATCAATTTGCAAGATGATGCCGAAGCAGTAGCAAAAATTTTAACAAGTATCGGTCTGGAAGTAGGGACCGTAGAACAAGTAGAGAGTATTCGTGGCGGACTGGAAGGTCTGGTGGTTGGTGAGGTTCTCACATGTGAGCCGCACCCGGATAGTGACCACATGCATGTTACCATGACACGTGTCGCTCCCGATGAGGACCCTATCCAGATTGTGTGTGGAGCAGCCAATGTTGCTGCCGGACAGAAAGTGATTGTAGCCACGATTGGTACTAAACTGTACGATGGCGACGAGTGCTTTACGATTAAAAAAGGTAAACTCCGCGGTGTGGAGAGTTTCGGTATGATTTGTGCCGAAGATGAGATAGGGGTCGGTACCAGTCATGAAGGTATTATGGTTTTGCCTGCCGATACGCCTGTCGGAATGCCCGCCAAAGAGTATTTCCATATTGAGAACGATACTTTGATTGAGGTAGATATAACTCCCAACCGCAGTGACGGCGCCAGCCATTATGGCGTGGCACGTGACCTGTACGCTTATTACCAAGCGCACGGTCAGAACATCCAACTGACCAAGCCCGATGTATCGGCATTCAAGGTGCAGAGTCAGGCACTGCCGATTGAGGTACGGGTGGAGAATACCAAGGCTTGTCCCCGTTATACCGGCGTCAGCATCAAGGGTGTTTGTGTCAAAGAGTCCCCCGACTGGCTTAAAACGGCTTTGCAGACTATCGGACTGCGTCCTATCAATAATATCGTGGATGCCACTAACTTTGTCTTGCATGAAATGGGTCAAGCCCTGCACGCTTTTGATGTCGACAAGATTAAGGGACAACAAGTCATTGTCAAGAACGCTAACGAAGGACAGAAATTTATCACTTTGGATGGTGTAGAACGTACGTTGTCGGCTGCTGACTTGATGATTTGGAATGCCCAAGAGCCGATGTGCATAGCCGGTGTATTCGGCGGTCAGGATAGCGGTGTAACGGAAAACACCACCAATGTTTTCTTGGAGAGTGCTTATTTCGACCCCGTCTGCATTCGTAAGACGGCGCGTCGTCACCAACTCTCTACGGATGCTTCGTTCCGTTATGAGCGCGGATGCGACCCCAATAACACGCTGTATGTCCTGCAACGTTGTGCGCTGCTCATTCAGGAAGTGGCAGGCGGAGAAATTGCTATGGACGTTGTGGATAAAGGGCAGTCCTCTTTCCCCGGCTTTGAAATGGAGTTGCAGGAAGAATATGTCAACAACCTGATAGGTAAAGTTATTGGTCATGAGATGATAGAGACTATTCTGTCGGCTTTGGAGATGCAGCACACGCCTGTTCAAGGCGGTTGGAAAGTAACTGTTCCTGCTTACCGCGTGGATGTACAGCGTCCGTGTGACGTGGTGGAAGATATTTTGCGAATCTATGGCTACAATAATATCGAATTCCCGCAAAAACTGAACACAGGTCTCAGTTACGGTCAGAAACCCAATCCGGTGGCTTTGCAGATACGTATCAGCGAACAACTATCGGCACAGGGCTTTAACGAAATTATGAATAACTCCCTGACCAAAGTGGTGTATTACCAAGGCGAATGGCTGAATAGTTGCGTCAAAATAATGAACCCGCTTTCGCAGGATCTCGGCGTAATGCGTCAGACCTTGCTCTTTGGCGGATTGGAGAGTATTCAGCGTAACGTCAACCGCAAGAAAAGCGACCTCAAGATGTACGAGTTCGGGCATTGCTACCACTTCGCTGCCAATCCGGATGCCGAAGAACCTATTCAGCAATATAGTGAGGAGCAGCATCTGGGCTTGTGGCTGACAGGCAACAAGACACGCATGAGTTGGGTAGGTAAACCCGAAGCGGTCTCTTTCTACCAATTGCACGCATACGTGAATAATATATTGCGTCGTATGGGCGTTAATATCGCCAAACTCGTCTTGGAGCCGGCTGTTATGCCTGACGGCGAACAATGCTGCGGCATCGTGAAATGTTTCAGCGACGGCTTGGTTATCAAGCAACCTAACGGAACTGTTTTGGGCTACATGGCAATTGTGGATCGCAAACTGTGCAAGCAGTTTGACATTGATGCGCCGGTGTATTATGCCGACCTCTACTGGAATCAGTTGCTCAAAGCCAATAAGCAATATAAACCCGTTATTGAAGACTTGCCTAAATTCCCCGAAGTGGAGCGTGATTTTGCCCTGTTGGTAGATAAGCAAGTCAACTTTGCCGACTTGGAGCAGGCTGCCAAACAGACCGAGAAAAAGTTGCTGAAAGGTGTCACGCTGTTTGACGTCTATGAAGGCAAGAACCTTGAAGAAGGCGAGAAGAGTTATGCGTTGCGCTTTATTCTGCAAGACAAAGAAGATACCTTGAAGGATAAGCAGATTGAGAATATCATGAGCCGTCTGCAAAAGGCCTTTGAAGATAAATTTGGTGCTAAATTGAGAAGTTGATTATCGCATGGATTGGAAGGAAGAGATATTAAAGCGCCGCACCTTTGCTATTATCAGTCACCCGGATGCCGGTAAGACCACACTGACGGAAAAACTGCTGTTGTACGGAGGCGCTATTCACGTAGCAGGTGCTGTCAAATCAAATAAAATCAAGAAAACAGCCACGTCCGACTGGATGGAGATAGAGAAACAGCGTGGTATATCCGTGGCTACTTCTGTTATGGGATTTGACTACCGTGACTACCACATCAATATCCTTGATACCCCCGGTCACCAGGACTTTGCCGAAGATACGTTCCGTACGTTGACGGCGGTGGATAGTGTCATCATCGTTATTGATAGCGCCAAGGGTGTAGAGACGCAGACACGCCGGCTGATGGAGGTTTGTCGTATGCGCAAAACACCCGTTATGGTCTTTATGAATAAGATGGACCGCGAAGGTAAGGACCCCTTTGACCTGATGGACGATGTGGAGCAGGAACTTGGTATAGCCGTTACACCTGTCACGTGGACCGACGGGCAGGGTGTCAAGTTTAACAAGTCCTTCCGTTTGGATAGTCAGGACGCTGACATGCTCACGCCGGAGACCAAAGACCTTATCTCTATCTATCCTGAGTTTGATAAGGACGCCTATTTGGCAGGCGATTTAGCCCCCGTTTTCTTTGGTTCGGCGTATAGAACAATAGGTGTGCAGGAGTTGTTGGACTTCTTTGTTGTTAACGCTCCCAGTCCGCGACCCATTGAGGCGGTAGAACGTAGGGTGGACCCCATGGAGGAGCCGTTTACGGGTTTTTGCTTCAAGATACATGCCAATATGGATCCCAACCACCGCAGTTGTATTGCTTTCTTCAAGATATGCAGCGGTAAGTTCGAGCGCAATGTCTATTACAAGCATGTCCGCAAAGACCAGCAGATGCGTTTTTCGGCTCCCACCTGTTTCATGGCGCAGAAGAAAGAGACCGTCGATGAAGCCTTTGCCGGCGATATAGTCGGTCTGCCGGATACCGGTAACTTCAAGATTGGCGACACGCTCACCAGCGGCGAGAACCTGCATTTCAAAGGACTGCCTTCCTTCTCTCCCGAGATGTTCAAATACATTGAGAACGCCGACCCCATGAAGCAGAAGCAACTGGATAAAGGGGTGCATCAATTGATGGACGAAGGTGTGGCACAGTTATTTGTCAGCCAACTCAACGGCCGCAAGATTATTGGCACGGTGGGTCAGTTGCAGTTTGAAGTTATACAGTACCGCTTGGAGCATGAATATAATGCCAAGTGCCGCTGGGAGAACATGGCGATGTACAAGGCCTGTTGGATTGCTCCTGCTAATCCGGGCAATCCGGTGGATGAGGAAGAGTTGCGCGTGTTCAAGACCCGTAAGGCACAATACATGGCAACCGATAAGGAAGGACGCGATGTCTTTATGGCAGATAGCGCCTATATCCTTAACATGGCACAAAACGATTATCAACATATTAAGTTTCACTTTTCATCAGAGTTTTAGTTATGAAAAACATCAAACTTCGTCTTATTATCATGAACTTCTTGGAGTTCGCTGTATGGGGTGCGTATCTGACTTCAATGGGTCGCTACCTGGGTTCGCATGGTTTTGGTCCCAGCATCGGTTGGTTTTACTCCGTACAGGGTATTGTGAGTTTGTTCATGCCGGCCATTATGGGTATTGTGGCTGATAGATGGATGCAGGCCCAGAAAGTGCTGTCGCTGTGCCATGGTATGGCAGGTATCTTTATGGCTGCGGCCGGTTTTTATGCTTTCCGTGCAGGCGAAGCAGTTGAATTGGCACCGTTGTTTACCCTTTATACCATTTCCGTGGGCTTCTTTATGCCGACATTGGCGCTGACCAATTCGGTGGCTTTCAATGCTTTGATTAAAGCCAATATGGACACCGTCAAAGATTTCCCGCCTATTCGCGTATTCGGTACGGTCGGTTTTATCGTTACCATGTGGATTGTGGATATTGTAGGTGCTATGGATACGCCTGCACAGTTTGTGATTAGCGGTGGTTTGAGTATTGTGTTGGCTCTCTACTCGCTCACATTGCCTGCTTGCGAGATAAAGGCTCAATCGGGCAACCAGTCGTTGGTTGATGCACTTGGTTTGAAGGCGTTTGCGTTGTTCAAAGAGAAGAAGATGGCTTTGTTCTTCATCTTCTCCATGTTGTTAGGGATGTGCCTGCAAATAACCAACGGTTATGCCAACCCCTTCCTGGGCTCGTTTGCTGCCTTTGAGGAGTTCGCTACCACCTTTGGCGTACAACACTCCGGCATCTTGATTTCTATTTCGCAGATTTGTGAGGCGTTGTGTATATTGACTATTCCTTTCTTCCTCAAGAAGTTTGGTATCAAGAATGTCATGTTCATGGCCATGGTTGCTTGGGTACTGCGTTTTGGCTTCTTCGGCTTGGGTAACCCCGGTTTCCCCGGTGTCTTGCTCTTTGTGCTGAGTTGTATTGTGTATGGCTTTGCCTTCGATTTCTTCAATATATCCGGTGCCCTCTATGTGGATCAGGAGACCCATCCTGCTCAGCGCAGTAGCGCACAAGGACTGTTTGTCATGATGACCAATGGCTTTGGTGCAACAATAGGAACGTTGCTTGCACAAGTGGTGGTAAATAAACTTGTTTACACTCCGCAGGCAGCGGGTGCTACGCCCCTTGAATTGTGGGACGGTTGGAGAATGTCGTGGTATATCTTTTCTGGCTTTGCCTTGTTGGTAGCGGTGGCTTTCTGGATCTGTTTCCCCAAGACACCTGTGAAGGAATAACTCTTAACTCTTAATTCATAATTCATAATTCTTCCCCGTGTTCCGTAAAGAATTAGCATATTATTTCTCGACGCCGATTGCGTATATCGTGATTGGGCTGTACCTTGTGGCGGTCAGTCTGCTGCTGTGGGTTATCCCCGGTGAGTGGAACATTATCGACAGTGGCTATGCTGACTTGCGTGGTATGTTCGAGATGAGTCCTTGGCTGATGATGTTGCTGTGTCCTGCCCTCACGATGCGCCTGTTTGCCGAAGAGCGGCAAACGGGGATGTGGAATCTGTTGCGGGCAGAAAAAATACCCGTTTGGCGAATGGTGTTGGATAAGTATTTGGCTGCTTGGCTGCTGACTTTGTTGGCTATCGTGCCGTGTATTGTGCATTACGCAGTCTTGTACCAACTAGCCGAACCGGTTGGCAATGTGGATGGCGGTCAGTTTGCCGGTAGTTTGGTGGGGTTGTGCTTGATTAGTATGACCTTTACGGCATTGGGCATTTGGATGGCAAGTTGCACGGGCAGTCAGATTGTAGCGTATATCTTGGGTGTTGTCTTGTGCTTTGCACTTTTCTGGATTACTATCCAAGACCATTACCAAAGCATCAGTCGCGGTGTGCTGGACATTCGTGATGTCGGCTATCTGTTCGCCCTTGCTGTGGTAGCAATCGCCCTGACTATTTTCTGTGCTAATCGTATCGGCAAAAAGTAATCTTTTTCCACGCCAATTCCCGAGTCTTTATAGGAACCTCATAGGAAGCTCATAGGAACCTCATAGGAATCTCACCGTGCCGTTCCCCTGTTATTTACTTTGTATCCCTGCCTTCGTGCTGTCATCCTCCGCGAGTTGCAAAAAGGGGAATAAGTATTATTGCATCAAAAAAATGCAGAACCGGTTGGATTCTGCATTTTTTTTGATACATATAGGTTTTATAACCTTATACGCCTATTTTGTTGATGGATTTTTGTCCAAATAAGAAATGAGCGAGAAATGGACTAATACGCAAAATTTGCGATACACATAGGCATGCCGCAATAACACATATTGAGACCAATATACACAATACGAAACTCATAAAAGGTGCATCTTGTAAATTTTGATTTTCAAAAAATGATGCTATGCCCGAATAAACAAAGAAATAATGGATTAAATAAACATCTAATGTTCTTCGTCCAATAAATTGAAATATCCTTCCAACACGATGAGATTGGCTGAATGTTTCTTGGTAATATCTAAAACCGGCAAAAACGATAACTATGCCGGTTATTGCTAACACTAAATATTGTATATATTCGTGTATATTAGACAATATGGGATAAATAGAAAAGCCAAAGAATAATAAATGACATATCATTACTAATGGCGTTTTATCTAATAAATTCTCAAATTGTTCAAAATATTTGCGTACACGAGTACCTATAACGAAAAATAAGAATCTATTCCAAGTAATACATCCTAATGATGAAACAAGAATAGAATGACCAATTATCTTGTGT